>NZ_JBSFJV010000037.1:0-73719 GCF_053598235.1 Kitasatospora sp. NPDC001159 | reverse complement strand
GTCTCGGCAGTGCCGAGACCGCGACGTAGCTGGCCAATCGACGCTGACGAGGACGCCGAGCCAGTAGCGCTCTGGCACCGCTGCTGGCTGGACATCAGGCCGCCTTCTTGGTCACGCCAAGAGAGACAGCCCATTCCAGCGCGCTCATGATGTGTTCCGGTTGGATGCCGACGCTCCGGTCGGGCTGGATCAGCAGGGTCGGGTTACCGAAGGCGCTGCGGTCGGCGGCCCACTGGTGGTCGAACCGGGTGAAGTCGTCGTCGATCCACACCACAGGGGCGCCGGAGAGCCAGTCGGCTACGTGGTTGCGCTTCCACAGGTAGCCGTCCGGGTGGCTGGTGGTGATCGGCAGGTTGGGCAGCTCAATGTGGTCGAAGTCCGGCACCCCCAGCAGCGGAGCGATGATGCGGCGGGCGTCGAAGCGCCAGCTCGTGCACCACACCGGCCGCACGAGGCCGGTGTCGATGGCGTCGGTGATCAGCGTGCCGTGAACCGGGTTGAGCCAGACCCAGAACGGCTTGGCAACGTTGCTGGTCCGAACCTGGTGACGGGTGTGGGTGCTCGGCGTGGTGCCGTCGGCGGCGGGGAACGGGACGAGGACGCCGTCGATGTCCAGCAACATGAACGGGGAGTTGTGCACTGTGTGACTCCTTATGACGAGTCGGGTGTCAGGGCTTCCGTGCGGTGATCAGGAGGGTGGTCGGCCAATGCGCGTCGGCCGGAGCGAAGAGGTGGTGCACGTCGGTGACCAACAGGCCGACGCGGTTGAGGGCCCGCACCCAGGCGGCCGGGGCGGCCTCCCAGCGCTCCATCCCTGCCGGGGTACCGTCGGGCAGGAGCACCTGCTCGCAGGTGCGGCGCCCGGCCGGGATAGCGCCGGTCCGCTGCGGGTGCGGGATGGAGAAGGCGAGCACGCCCTTGCGGCCGAGGCGGCGGGAGCACGCGTAGAGGAGCTCGAACGGCTCAGTCAGGCCGATCACGCCGAAGACGGACACGATGGCGTCCAGCCGGTCGCGCTCGCGATTCAGGTAGGCGCTCGCCGTGGAGCGGACGAACTCGGCTCCGGTGTGCCCGTAGTGACCAACGGCCCGGCAGATCTGACTACGGGAGCTGTCGATCCCGGTGACATTGGCGCCGAGGCTCGCCAGATAGGCGGTGTTGTGGCCAGGGCCGCAGCCGAGTTCCACGATCCGCCGCCCGGCCAGATCGCTGCCCAAGATCTCGGCGCCAGGGCCGATCCCCGGCCGTTGGGTCCACTCCATCCGGCCGGGTGGCGCCAGGGGTCGCGGTGACCCGTTGGCCAGTCGCTGGTTGGCGTGGACGTCCCAGACGTCCACCGTCAGGCTTCCAGAAGGCTGACGCCTGTGGTCAGGTGTCGGCGGACGGCGTTGATGTAGGCCGGATCGCTCTCCGGATCGTTGATCCACTTGATGGCCTGCTCCATGAACCACTCCACGGCCCAGACCCGGTGCCAGCCGAGGGCCCAATGCTCGGCGGCCAGGCCGCCGCGTTCGGCAAGCGCGTCCTTCGCGCCACCGCTGGCGACGTAGGCCTCGATGAAGTTCCGCAGTCGAACAGGGTCGGGGGCGCTGATGGTGCCGTGCCAGGAGGCGAGGTCGAGCAGGCCAGGGCCGGTGAACGCGCGGGCGAAGTCAAGCAGGCACCAACCGTCTTCCCCGAGATGAAGGCTCGTGGGGTGGAACTCCGAATGCACCCAGCCGAACGGGGCGATCTCGGCGCCGCCCGCGCGCTTGCTAGCCGACACCGCGAGAGTCTCCAGCATCGCGGTGATGTCCGCAGTGCCTTCGGTCCAGCGGCCGGCCTCGCCCAGTCGGCTGAGGTGGCCGAGCGCCAGTTCAGGAAGAGCGGCGAGGGCGGCCTCGTCCATGACCGGCAGCGACGCGGCGGCAGAGGCCTCATGGAGCGCGACGGCGGCCACGACGCCGTCGGTGTCCTCCGCTTCGCGGACTGGCTCTCCCAGGTCCTCGATCACCATACCGAGCGTGCCCTCCCGGGCGATGGAGCCGATGACCTGCGGCACCGGGATGCCGGCGCGGCTGGCTGCGCGGAGGATCTGGTCCTCGCCGTCGAACGGCTCGACGGCGTACTTGTAGATCGCGGTGCGACCGGCGTCGAAGCGCAGGCGTTCGACGCCGGACATGCCCCACACCCTCACCTTCTCGCGGACGGGCTGGGGGTAACCGGTGCTGGAGCAGATATCGGCGAGGATGGCGGTGACGAGTACGGCGTCCACGGGAAACGTTTCCGTTCGTTCGGGCTGGTTAGTTTGGGGCGCTTGGGTCCGGGGCGGCAGCGCGCTTGCCGCCCCGGACCCGAGTCAACGCAAGGATCAGGCCGCGATCACACGGTAGGAGTCGACCTGCTCGATCCACCCGGCCTTCATGCCGGTCAGCTCCTCGCGGAAGCGGGCCATGGAGGCGCCGTAGGGGGCGACGACTCCGCCGGACTGGTCGGGAACGGACTGACAGCCGTGGACCAGCCGGCCGCCGAGCGCGGTGTGGGCCTTGATGCCCTCGATCCGCCGGTGCTCGTTGAACCAGCCACCGTGGTAGACCTCGTCCAGCATCTGGCCGTCCTCCTCGGAAAGGTCGAAGACGACCCCGGTGGCGGAGGGGAAGAACCAGCACGGCCCGACGTTGGAAATGTGGCCGTTCAGCTCGACCTTGTTGAGGGCCATGAACGTGGCCGCCTCACGGAGCATCCGCAGGTGCTCAGCGGTGACGCGCGGCAGGCCCAGGGCCGCCAGGTGCTCGTCGCGGAACAGGTACGAGTAGACCTGGTGGGCAATGGCCAGGACCTCGCCCGCGTCGCTGGTCGAGCGGCCGTGGGCCTTGATGAACTCCAGCGCCATCTGCTCGACGGCGGCCTCCTCGGTCTCGTCCACGTCCAGAAGGCTGTCCTTCACGGTCTGCCAGTCGATGACGAGCCAGGAGTTGGCCTCGAACCGGAAGAAGTACTCCTCCGGGTCGAGGGTGATCTTCTTGCCGTCCACGGTGATGCCGGGCAGCCGGTTCCAGCGCGGGTCGAACGCCTCGGGCAGCTCGGCGGTGATCGTCGCGGTGTCGACGGTGGTCACGTGTGTCTCCGTTCGGGTGGGACGCCCCTTCAGGGCGCCTATCGGCTGGGCGAGCCGCCCGGGAAAAGGTCTCTCGACACCCGAGCGGTTGACTCTCAGTCAACAGCCATGCACGCAAACGGATAAGGTGCCAGAGTGTGGACCAGATGTCGGCCAGTTGTCGACCGCTGTGGGCCAGGTGTCGGCCCGAGGGAGGGCGCCGTGTCAGGGGGATCCGCGACCGTCGCAGACCTGATCAGGATGTCTCGGGAAAGGAAGGGTTGGTCGCAGCCCAGACTCGGTCGCGAACTCGGCGAAGCAGAGGGGAAGGGCGGCGCGGGGCCGGATCGTGGCCAGGTCTCCCGCTGGGAGCGCGGAGGGCGCGTCCCGAAGTACTGGATGCCTTACCTGATCTCGGTTCTGGGCATCGACCTAGCAGAAACGGTTAGCAGCCCGCCAACTGGTCAGGAAAAGACCGGAACTGGCGATACCGTGGATTCCGTCATCGAGCTGAGCCGGAGGGACGTGGTGGATCGCCGGGGATTCGTAGCCGCCTCCAGCGCCTACGCGCTCGCGGCGCTGGGCCTGCCTGACCCCGACGCCGTGCTCCGGCGCGTGCGACTCACGTCCGGTGGCAAGGTCCAAGTCGGCCGGGGCGAGGTCGCAGCGATCGGCCAAATGACCAAGTCACTCGGCGACGCGGCAGCAGAACTCGGCGGCGGACACGCCCGCCACCTCGCCGTCCGCTACCTCCACGACGACGTCGCCCCCTGGTTGGACGGCACCTGGAGCGAAGCCGTCGGCCGCGAGCTCTTCGCGGCCACGTCCCAACTAGTGCACCTGGCCGGATGGATGGCCCAGGACGAGGGCAACCAGGACGCCGCCCAGCAGTACTACGCCCACTCGTTCCGCCTGGCCTCCGAGGCCGGCGACGCCGAACTCGCTGCCACCGCCCTCCGTGGCCTTGCCGTCCAGGCCATCGACCTCGGCTTCAGACCCACCGCCGTGCGGATAGCGGAGGAGTGCGTCGACCAGGCCAAGACCCTCGACTCACCCCGGGCCCTGGCCTACTACCAGGCCACCCTGGCCAACGCTGCCGCCCTCGACGGCGACCGGCGCACCGCGACCGCCGCGCTGTCGGCCTCGCAGACCGCGATCGAACGTGCCACCGACGCCCCGGGCGAGTCATGGGCCTCGCATTACAGCATCGGCCGGTGGGCCCATGAGTCCGGCATGATCCTCGCCCGACTCGGCGACTACACCAGCGCGCAGGACCACCTCCACCACGCGCTCGACATCCACGGCCTCGACCGCCGCCGCACCCGCGCGATCGTCCTCGCCGACCTCGGCACCGTCCACCTACGTCAGGATGACATCGACGGCGCCCTCGCCTCCTGGAACGACTTCCTCGACTGCGCGGACGGCATCCGCTCCATCAAGGTCCAGGACGCCGTCAACGACATGCGAGCCCGCCTCTACCGCCTTCGCGACGTCCCCGGTGTCGAAGAACTGGAAGAGCGTGCCTCGGCGCTAGGGTGAATCGGTGGCAGACGACCAGCCGAATCCATCGGACAGCAGTGAACAGCGGCGACGGGTTCGGGCCTTCGTCAACTTGACCCGGCCCTGAAGACCGGGCTTGTGGGTAGGGGGCGGCTGGCTACCGCATGGCCTCCCACGTCTGAGCCACCTATGTCGCGGTGGCTGGCACGCGTGACTCACGCCCCGCAGTCCACACGGTCTCGCCCTTGCGGGCGATGTTGTGGGACGCGTTGTCGTCCGCGCGCATGACGGTCCCGCAGGACCGGCAGGCGAACAGTGCTTGTGTCGTCCGGTTCTTCCGGTCGATGTGGTGGCACTCGGAGCATTCCTGGCTGGTGTACGCCGGGTCGACGTACACCAGCGGCACCCCGGCACGCTTCGCCTTGTACTCCACGAAGGCGGCGAGCTGGTGGAAGCTCCACGAGTGCACAGTGGCCCGCTGGTCCTTGCGGAGCCGTACCCGGTCGCGGATACCCGTCAGATCTTCCAGGGCGATACCGGAGCCGGTGCGTTCAGCGGTGGTGACGATGGTCTTGGAGACGATGTGGTTGACGTTGGCGGTGTGCCGGGCCTCCTTGCGGGAGCGCTTCTTGAGCAGCCGTTTGGCGGCCTTGGTACCCTTGGCCTGCAGCTTCTTGCGGAGGTCGAGTTGCCGCTTGCGGTGACGGTTCAGGCCGCGCCCGGCGGCCCGGTAGCCGGTGCTGGTGGTGGCGATGTTGGCGATGCCGAGATCCACGCCGACGAACCCGCAGGGGGCGTCGTTCATCGGGGCTTCGGGAACGTCGCAGGTGGCGACCAGGTAGAACACGCCGTCGCGTTCGATCAGGTCGGACTCGCCCTGCCGGTGCTCGCGGAGCATCTTGAGCGTGTCGGCGGAGCAGACGAATCGAACGTTCTTCAACCGGCCGCCAGTGGTCCAGACGGAGACGGTCCGCTGGTCCAACTGCCAGGACAAGCAGCGGTCGTCGTACGGCTGCGCGGCCTCGGCGGGTACTGGCCGAGAACTCTCCCGAGCATCTGGTCCCAGGGACGCCTTTGCTTGCCCGCCGGCACTGGATTGCGGAGCGGCCGGTGCCCCTTGAGTGCGTCCGGCTGCGCTGGCAGCCGGACGCGCCCGCCACGGGCCTGGACGGAGGCGAGGCAGAGCTCGACCACATGCGGCCCCGGCGGGGCGACGGCACGCCCTATCGCTACTACGCGGGTGCCGTCCGGGATCTCGCCAAGCCGGGGTTGTTCGAGAACCGCGGCTGCTATCGGCTGTTGGAGGTCGAGCCGGGCGCAACCGGGCCAACGCTGACGTTTGGGCGCGGGCGGTACTTCGACGTCATCAACGTCTGCGAGGCCGCCGCCCATGAGTACGCCTCGGCCGTTCTGGCAGGGCCGAAGCGGCACACACCGTTCCGAGCCGCCATCGGCGATGCGACCGACCTCGCCCGCCGCCCCGTCATGGCGGCCACCAGCACGCTGACCATCCGGCACGACCGCCGCACCGGCGACGCCGAGTTCGTGCTGCACTGGCGCGACCCCGCGAAGGTGGCCAGCGGCGGCGGCCTCTACCAGGTGGTGCCGGTCGGGATGTTCCAGGCCTCGCACGACGCACCGTGGAATGAGGAGAACGACTTCGACCTGTGGCGTTCTATCCTGCGGGAGCTGAGCGAGGAACTCCTCGGTGAGGCAGAGGACTACGGAAGCGACCAGGCACCCGTCGACTACGCGGCCTGGCCCCTGAACAAAGCGCTCACCGCAGCACGCAAGGCCGGCAGCCTGCGGGTGTTCTGGCTGGGTCTCGGGATGGATCCGCTGACGTTCGTCACCGACATGCTCACGGTGGCAGTGTTCGATGCCGACCTGTTCGACGAGACCTTCCAGCGCATCGTCTCCACCAACGACGAGGGCCACCGGGTGGGGCTGGAGGATGCGAGAGGACGCTCGGCGGGCATCCCGTTCACGGCCGAGCAGGTGGATCGACTCACCGGCGCAGAGCCGATGCAGCCCGCTGGTGCGACCCTCCTGCGACTTGCCTGGAAGCACCGACGGACGCTGTTGCAGTTCCCCGACGACGCTGTTCACCGAGCCAGCGAGCAGTAGATCGCGACAAACGCGGAAGGCACACCCGGCCGTACTGGTGATGCCGGATCTGTCAACTTGACCTTGTCCCCCGCGGCCAGGGGGCGGACCCGGATGGGCCCGCCGCCGGCCCACCCGCCGCCGGCCCACCCGTCGCACCGCCCCCTCGGACGCGCTCGTGCCACCCGCTCTGGCGCGGGAGTGGCACGAGCACCACCGGTTCAGCGTCGCATCGGCCGGAACAGTGCGTCGTCGTAGTCCGGAAAGATCACTGGCATCGCGCGACGGAACGCGGTGACCTCCGTGCTCTCCTCCAACTCCCGGCAGAGCGTCTGCGGCCAGTACCAGTAGCCGCGGGAGGCGAGCAGCCGTTCCAGGTAGGCGTCGAACGAGTACCCGGTGTCGTACAGCTCCTCGCCGAAGTAGTGGTAGTGGACGGAGTCGAGGGGGGGAACAAACGCCGCGCAGGCCTCGGGGACGAACATGTCGAAGGGTTTGACGGGGCGGTACTCCTGATCCTGTGGCGAGTGCCAGGTGACGCCGTACCAGTCGGCGAAGACTTCGCGCAGCGGGAGAAGGTTGATGAGGCCCTGGTCCGAGAGGTCGCCGTGGAGGAGCTCGGGAATGGTGTGGCGCCACCTCAGGCGGACCGCGCCGACTTCGCGGTAGAAGGCCTCGACGCCGGTCGGGAGGCGGCCGTGGGCCAGGCGGATGGCGAGTTCGATGTCGGATGGTGGGGTCGGTGGTGCGACGGTGGCCTCCAGGAGCTGCACGCGGGGGTTGCATTCCAGGTCGGCGATCATCGCGGCCAGCCGGGCGCTGGGGGTGATCACGTACGTCTCCTTCGCAGGCGCCAGCAGGTGCTACAGCCGGTTGTTCTCGATCTCCCACGCGTCGCCGCGCAGTTCGTTGCCGGCGGTGTCGTAGACGGTGTACTCGGCCTCGATCTTGCCGGCGAGTTTGGCGGAGTAGTTGGCGTCGATGTCGGCCTCCACCGAGGGCGCGAGCGGCGCGAAGTCCTTCCCGGCCGGGTGGGTGCTGTAGTCGGCCGTCACGGCGTACTCGACCACGTTGCCGTTGGTCAGCACCTCGGCCTTGACGTCCTTCTCGACCTTCGCGTGGTGCGCCGAGTTCGCGGACTTGCAGAGCGGAGTCAGGTTGCTCATGGTGTTGCCGGGGCCGCCGACCTGCTCGTTGAGCAGGTGCCCCTGCACCATGTACTTGCTGAACCAGTCGGCGGTCGCGCCGCTCCCGGTCGGCCACCAGGACGGCTGGACGCTGGGCTTGGAGCCCTTGCCGAGCTGCCCGGGCCAGAGTTCGGCATGCATCGAGGTGCCGACGCCGTTTCCGTTCAGCGCACCGTAGGTGACGTACGGCTTGCCGGCGAAGGCTCGTTGCACCGGCAACTCCGGCCCGGGCGCATGGACTTGAGCGGCGGCCCGCTGGACGGACGGAGGTATCGTCCGACTCAGCGCCCGAACGGCGTTCGCCTCGGCGGCGCGCTCGAAGCGGTCGCCGGGGTCGCTGACGGACAGTCCGTTGCCCTGGTCGGTACCGGCCACGGGGCCCGAGCGCTGCTGGATGACGTGGGTGAGCTCGTGGGCCAGCGTGTGCTTGTCGGTGCCGCCGTGGCCGAGCACGATGTGCTCGCCGGAGGTGTAGGCGCGGGCGCTGATCTCGGCTGCGGAGCGGGCCGCGGCGGGGTCGTCGTGGATCCGCACGCCGCTGAAGTCGGCGCCCAGGCGGGCCTCCATCTCCGCCCGCATGTCGTCGGCCAGTGGGCGGCCCGGCGACCGCAGCACCTGGTGGACGGTCGAGCGCTGCACCGGGGACTCCGACTGCCGCTGTTGACTGAGCAGTTGGACGACGGCTGCGTTGCCGATGGTGCGCTGCAGCGCACGGATCGACTGGAGGTGAAGCGGCGCGGGCTGCTGCCGTGCGGTCGGTCGGCTGTGTTCACGGTGCTCGGACTTGCCCTGCGATCGCTGGTCGTGCGCGTGCACATCCACCTCCTGGACAGGCGATTGGAGCCGTAGTCGCGGCGTGTCAGAGCCGGTCTACGACGATCTCCGGGGTGAGGGCAAGGACCGGCGGGGCAGTGTCGGGGGCAAGCCGCGATGTCCTGGTCGACCACCGCGGCGATGGGCTCCACCAGGCCGTGCGGCTGTACGTCGGTGGTCCAGGCGACGGGTCCGTGAACTCACCGACGCCTGACGGCCTGGCGGGTGCGGCGGACGGAGCGGTGCAGGCGCTGAAGGGCCATGAAGCGGGCCATCGCGTCGGCCAGTGTCAGGCGGTACTTGATCCGCAGCTGGGCGCTCAGGCCGTCCAGCCGGTCGGGGCCGATGGCGCCGAGCAGTCGGCTGACGTGCCGCTGGTAGACCTCCCAGTAGTTGCGGTCACCGTCCGGGAGGGACCAGAAGAACATCGGGATCTCCTCGACCAGGCAGTTCCGGTCGTAGGCGCGCAGGTGCTCGGCGAACGCGGGTTCGGGCCGGGCGAGCAGCCACTCCCGGACGAGTTCCATCGAGCGGACCCGGTCGATCAGACCGCGCGGGTCGGTCTTCTTCTGGGTGATGGACAGCTCGCCGTCCTCGCGGACCCGCCAGTGGTAGATCGGGTCGGCGAGCACGTCGACCCGCTCGGCGAGGAAGTGGTGGGGCACGCTGACCGGGGCGTCCTCGTACAGGATGCCCTCGGGGTAGCGGATGCCCGCGGCGTCGAAGAAGGAGCGCCGGTAGACCTTGTTCCAGGCGGTGCGGTCGGTGACCAGGGCGGGCAGTTCGCTGACGTGGGTGCGCAGCCGGGTCTCCCGGAACGGGCGGCGGTGGGCGTGCGAGGGGGTGAGGCCGGTGGTGCGCAGCCGCAGCGCGTTGCCGGCGGCGAAGTCGGAGCCGGTCTCGTCCAGCGTGCGGATCATCAGCTCGTACGCGTGCGGCGGCAGGGTGTCGTCGCTGTCGACGAAGGCCAGGTAGTCGGTGCCGGGGGTGAGGTGGCGCCAGCCGGTGTTGCGGGCTGCGCCGAGGCCCTTGTTCTCCTGCTGGACGAGCCGGAAGCGCCGGTCCGTGGCGGCGTACGCCTTGGCGATGAGCGGCCCGTCGTCGGTCGAACCGTCGTCGACCATGACGCACTCGAAGTCCTCGAACGTCTGTGCCGCGATCGAGTCCAGGCACTCCCTGAGGTAGCGCTCGACGTTGTGGATCGGGACGACGACGGAGAGACGCGGGGCCATCCGAACGGCCTTTCGCTCAGGAGCGGACGGGCCGTGCGGCCGCCGACCGCCGGTTACCGACGGTGGTCCGAGCGTAGCGGCCGGAGGCCGTTTCCGGGCGAACAACGGGTGGCGTCAAGCCTTCGTCTCGGTGAGCCGACCGTGTCCGGCGTCAACGCTCCGCGTCGCCCACGCGCCCCGTTGACGCCCGGGAGAGGGGGGGGAGGGCCCCGGACCGCCCGACCGGGCCGGGGCTCTCCGTCGCCTGAGCCGGGTCAGGCGCTGTTGACGGCCGCGAAGCGGGCCTGGACGTCCTGCCAGTTGACGACGTCCCACAGACGGGTGACGTAGTCCGGGCGGACGTTGCGGTACTGCAGGTAGTACGCGTGCTCCCAGGCGTCGAAGGCGAGCAGCGGGGTGGTGTTCTGGCCCACGTTGCCGTGGTGGTCGTAGACCTGCTCGACGATCAGGCGCTGGCCGAGGGGCTCCCAGGAGAGGATGCCCCAGCCCGAGCCCTGGACGCCCGTGGTGGCGGTTGAGAGCTGCTTCTTGAAGGCCTCGAAGCTGCCGAAGTGCTCGGCGATGGCATCGGCCAGCTCGCCCTCGGGGCGGTCACCGCCCTCCGGGGAGAGGTTCTGCCAGAACAGCGAGTGCAGCACGTGGCCGGAGAGGTGGAAGGCGAAGGTCTTCTGCAGGCCGACCAGGCCGCCGAACTGCTCCTTGTCACGGGCCTCGGCCAGCTGCTCCAGGGTGTCGTTGGCGCCCTTCACGTACGCGGCGTGGTGCTTGGAGTGGTGCAGCTCCAGGATCTCGGCCGACATGGCCCGCTCCAGTGCGGAGTAGTCGTACGGCAGGTCGGGAAGCGTGTAGGTGCCCATCAGGACACGGCCCCTTTCGGCAGGTTGAACGACGGTGATCGTGCCGGGGTAACACTATTGCGCATCTGTTGCAGGAGCGATATCTAAGCTCTTGCTTATTCCAGGCACCACGGACACACGACGGACCCGTCGGCGCCGCTGGAGCACGCGGCGCTCAGCCCTCAGTCGACCAGGTGACCAGCGGCGGGCGCACGGCGGCGCACAGCGGGTGCCCCTTGGCGTCCGTCAGGCCGAGGCGGGCCACCAGCAGCCCGCCCGCCACGGCCGTCTCCACGGTCACCGGGTCCACCGCCGCCAGCAGCAGCTTGGCCCGGCGGAACAGCGACCGGGCGGCGCCGTCCCCGGCGACCCAGTTCAGGTAGACGAACCGGCCGCCCGGCCCGCCCTGGACGTACCGGCCGGTGACGTCCACCACTCCGTCCGGCAGTCGCTTCGCCTCGCACTCCAGCGACCAACGCGCCCGCGGCACGTCCCCGGGGTGGGGGTCGAGCAACTCGGCCGGGCGGCGCCGGCGCTGGACGGCGACGTGGATGTCCCGGCACCCCGGGAACCCGGGCCCGGCACCGCACTCACGGCCCGGCAGGTCGGTGGCCTCGATCCTCAGCTCCATGTCGCCATGGTCCCCCACGACGGACGTCCGGAAAAGGTTATAACGAATTCTCCAAGAATTGACGCCAACGCGGCGCGAAAATGAAGCACGAGTTGCCAAAGAGGTGTCAGGAACGCTGGATTTCGGCTAGGGTCCAGGGCTAGATGAAGTCGTTCGGCCTTCCGGACCGGATTGCCGAACTTCACCGCCGGCGCGGCCACACCTATTCGCCGCGCCCAAAATCCCGGAATGGGGAGTAGTCATGAAGATGATCAAGGCGCTCGTGCAGAAGTTCAAGAAGGACGAGGACCTGGCCAACCACGCGTGGGTCCTGCACGTCATCTGATGCACCACGGTCGGCGGAGGCGGCGGCCGTGCCGCCGCCTCCGCCGGCGCCGCATTTCATCGCCATTCCCATGGAGGCGGGATTATCGTGCATGAAATAGTGCCGAACACGGCGCGCGACCATTCCGTCGTCTACGCCCCGCGAATTCAGGACCTGCTGGCCAGGGACCGGAAAGTATTCCGGATCGACGCCACCACGGTCGGCGTCTCCGACTGCGACCTGACGGCCCGGATCGTCGCGGCCCGCCCCGTGCTGTCGACGGAGCGCTCGGTCTACAAGCCCGCCGCTGGCGCCGACATCCCGCACGACAGCGCGACCCGGACGATCCGCGCGCTCGGGCAGGACGTCATGGCCGGCATCCGGACGCCGCCGCCCCCGGCGCGCGGGCTGTCCGGCGGCTGGCCCTACGCGGCCACCTCGTACCTGCGCCGGTGGCTCTTCGCCTCCGACCCGCTACCGGTCTCCCTGCTGTCGAAACGCGGGATCACACGCTCCGACACGCTCTCCCGGCTCGTCGACCGCGCCGTCACCGCCTGGCCGGGATCCGAGGCCCGCGGCACGTCCACCGCACTCGCCGAGCTGATCCGCGGCGCCGCCGACACCCAGGAACGCAGGCAGGCGATCGCGATGTACCGGCGGGCGACGGCCACCCTCTGCGACGGCGTCGCCGCCCTGACCGGCAACACCCTGTGGCTCATGGGGCGGGCCGGGCGACCCGGGAACGACCTCACGACGGCCCTGTGGGAGACCCTGCGGCTGCTCCCGCCCGCCTGGATGCTCTACCGCAAGGCCGGCGGGGCGTACACCGGACTGCACCCCGAGATCCGCCCCGAGGACAACGTCGCGCTCCTCCCGCTGCTGATGCACCGCCACCCGGACTACTGGTCCGACCCGCTGGAGTTCCGGCCCGAACGGTGGGCCGACGTGGCGGACCCGGAGAAGACACCGGGATTCATGCCGTTCGGCTTCGACGGCGCCCGCTGCTGGGCCAAGCACCTGGTCGTGCCGCTGGCCGAGCGCCTGCTGACCGTCGCCCTCGACCACGGGCTCGCCATCCGCGACCCGCAGCAGGACGCGCCCGTCCCCCTGCGCTCCCTGCTCGCCGTACGGTTCGAGGCAGACTCCCGCTCGTGAGTACCACGGGACACGGCGCAGCACTCAGTGCAGGACGGACCGCAGGACAGACCGTAGGACAGACCACAGGACACGCCATGGAATCGCCCACGCTGGCCGACTGGGTCGGCGACCTCGACGGCTTCGCCTCCCTCCAGTGGCAGCGCGAGCCCGCGGTCTTCTCACCGGAGCGGCCCACCTCGCCGTTCGACCTCGACGCACTGGACGCCGCCTTCGACGGCGGGCTGCTGCGCACCCCCTACCTGGAGCTGGTCCGCTCCGACAAGGTCGTCATCCCGCCCGAGGCCTACACCACCTCGCGCGTGGTCAACGGCACCACCCACCACGGCTTCGCCGACCGTGCGAAGGTCCTGGCGCTGCTGCGCACGGGGGCGACGCTGCTCCTGCGCTGCGTCGACCAGTGGCACGGCCCGACGGGCGAGCTGGTGGCGCGGCTGTCCGAGGAGCTCGACCGGCGCGTGGAGGCGTTCTTCTTCCTCACGCCCGCCGGCGGCCAGGGCCTGGCGGTGCACCGCGACGACGCCGACGTGTTCGTCCTCCAGGTCGCCGGACGCAAAACCTGGTACGTCCACGACGCGCCGGCCGCGGCGGAGTGGTCGCTGGGCGAGCTCCCCGACGACGAGCACTCCCCGCGGCGCCTGCACAGCGTCCTCGAACCCGGCGACGTGCTCTACGTCCCGCGCGCCTTCGCACACCGCGCGGTCGGCGCCGACGGGCTGTCCGGCCACCTGTCACTGACGGTCCGCGACCTCGCCCTCCCCGACCTGCGGACGGCCCTGGAGCAGCTGCTGTCCGACGGGCTGGCCCTGCCCACCCGCCCGCTGGGCGAGGCCGCGATCGCCGAGGCCTGCGCCACGCTGCTCGGCCACGCCCGGGCGAAGCTCGACACCGTCGCACCGGAGGACCTGCTGCGCGTTGCCCGGGCCGGGCAGGCGAAGCGACCGGCCGCAAGGACCTCGGACACGTTCGCCGGGACGGCCCGGAGCTGGGCGGGCGAAGGCTCCGGGCGGACCGGGCTTTCGTCCGTCGGCCGCACCTGGCGCAGGCTACGCGCCGCAGCCCGTACCGGGCACTGACACTGCGGGCGGACGGCGCGGAGCCGTCCGCCCGGCGGCATCGATGGGTCAGTCCCCGCCCGCCGGGTCGGGATGGCGCGGTCGCGCTGGAGGTCCAGCAGTCCGCCGCCCACGCCAACGCCAGTGCCCGGCGCACGAGGCGGGGCCCAGCCGTTAAAGCCAGGAACAGGCAGTCGGCGGTTCGAGGGTGAGGACGGACGGGGTGGTGCCCGGGGCGGCGAGCCGGAGCAGGCCGTGGCCGATGCCGGCGAGGCCGACCATGAGGGAGGGGCTGTGGACCCCGTACGGAAGGCCACAGGCCCAGCCCCGGGCCTCCAGCGCGTCCAGGGTGGCGTGGGCCTGCCGCTCGGCGGCGTCCTGCCAGGAGCCGCCGGCGAGGTGGAGGGCCTCCAGGTTGCCGAGATCGCCGTGGCAGAGCGAGGAGTTGTGGCCGAATCCCTCCCGCAGGACCGTACCGAGCGCGGTGTCGCGTTCGACGAGGAGCGACTCGCTCGCCTCAGGCAGGAGTTGGGCGAGGGCGGTGCGGGCCAGCGCGATGCCCGAGGCGCCGTGGCACCAGAGCGCGGGGTAGCTGGGGCCGTCGGGGCTGCCGTCCTCGCGGACATCGCGCCAGTTGGCGGTGGTGGCGTCGAACAGGGTGCGCTCGTACGCGACGGCGGCGAGGGCGAGTCGGGGCAGGCGGGAGTCGCCGAGCCGGTGCCCGGCCCGGGCCAGCGCCCAGGCGATGCCGGAGCCGCCATGGGCGAAGCCCGCGAGCGGGCGGGTGGCAGTGCTGGCCAGGGAGGCGGGCAGCCAGCCGGCGCCACCCTCGGGGTGCGGGGTGGATGCCTGGACGAGGCGTTCGGCACAGGCCGCGATCGCGGCGGTGACGGCGGGCCCGGGGCGGACGGCCGCCCAGGCGAGCAGGCCGCCGATGGTGCCCGCGTTCCCGGCGAGGAGGTCGTACTGGGTGTCGTCGGCCGCGGTCGCGGCGATGCGGTCGAGGACCAGGGAGCCGAGCGAGTCGAGTTCGGAGTCCGGGTGGTGGGCGGCGAGCTGGGCGAGTGCGTAGAGCACGCCGCCGGTGCCGGACAGCCCGCCGCCGAGCCGGTCGACGCGCCGCCGGATCTGCCGACGGAGCGTCAGTTCGGCTGCGGAGGCCGCCGCCCGGTGTTCGCGGTCGCCGGTGACGGTGGCGAGCTGATGGAGGAAGAGGGCCACCCCGGCCGTGCCGCTGTACAGGTCGGGGCCGAGTTCGGCGGGTGCCCAGCGGCCGGGCGGAGCCCAGTTGGGGCCGGTCCAGGCGAGGTCGGCGCTTCCCCGGTAGGCCTCGCGGAGCAGCTGCTCACCGGCTTCGACGGCCTTGTCGAGGGCGCGGGCGGCCGGACCCTCGTCCGGGTCGGCGCGCCCCTCCCCCGGCTCAGCGGGTACGTCGCGCCGGGCGGCGACCGCCCGGCGAGGCTCGCGTGCCCCGTCGACCGTCGTCACCGAGAGTCGCAGGAGCTGGAGTTGGCGCGCGAGGTCCTCCTCACCGAGGGCATCCGCCTTGGCGAGCGCAAGGTCGAGGGCGGGTCGGTCGGTGACGCCCGGGATGAGGGCACCGGTGGACGAGCGGGCGTCGACGCTGTCGGGGCGGATGGTGAAGACGGGGACGTCGCCGCGCCACAGGTCGGCGCGCTCGTGGGCGACGAAGGCGAGAGCGTGTTCCTCCCAGCCGACGAGCGCCCAGATCCGGTCGAGGTGGCGGTCCTGGTCGAGGGCGTCGCGGAGGAGGTCGGGGTGGCAGGCGGTGTTGAGCAGACTGCGGTACTCGTACGTGTCACGGCGCAGCATGCGCGTCTCGTCGGCCGCGAACGCGCTTAGCAGCGAGCGGAGTTGCTCCTTGTCGGCGGCGAGCAGCCGATAGGCCTCACTGAAGCCGGCCTCCAACTCCGCCAGGTGGTCGGCCAGTCGCAGCGGCCACCCGGCCGGAACGGGTCGGCTGCCGGGGGCATCCACCGGCAACCTCCGGTACTCCACGCGGAGTTCGTCCGTCCCCTGGTTGACCAGGACGGGCGCGGGGCGGGGCGGGAGGCTGGACGGGTCCCAGCCGAGGGCGGAGAGGTCGGTTCCGCCGTTGCCCTCGTCCCACATCCGTTCGGGGAGCAGGCCGGAGCGCAGCACCGAGTGTCGGGCCTGGTGGCGGGCGAGCCGCTCGGACTCGGACAGATCCTTGGCGGGCTCGCGCAGGTCGGGGTGGAGGATCGCCTCCAGGTCGATCAGCACGGGCTGGTCCCGGACGGCGAGCAGGTTCTGGGCGTGGCAGTCGACCGCGTCGAGGACGTACATCAGCGCGGCGAGGGTGCCGGCGCGGTGGTAGAAGGCGCTCAACTCGTCGGCGTCGCGGGCCGGTTCGGCGCAGATGTGCTCCACCCAGCCGTAGCCGTCGCGGGCCAGGTGGATGACGTCGCGCAGGGGCAGCCGCAGCTGCGGGTTGAGCCGGTGCAGGATCTGCTGGAAGTGGGTCTCGGCCCCGAGCGGCCGCGGCTTGTAGACGATCCGGAGGCCGCGCTCGAAGCACAGTGAACTGACCGTGGCACCACCGCGGTGCGGGTCGCCGAGCCCGGTGGCGAGTTGGGTGAGCCGGCCGAGCGGGCGACCGTCGGCGAAGGTGCGGGCGAGGGCGGGCAGGTCGGCGGCGAGGCGACGGAACAGGGTGAGCGTGGTGCCCGTCCACTGCTCGGCGGCGGTGGCGAGGCGGAAGGCCAGGACCGGGTACTCGGCGAGGAGTCGGAGCGCCCGCTCGGGCCGGGTGAGCCGGTCGAGGAAGTCGCGGTAGCGCCGCTCGGGGGTGTCGCCGGTCAACTCGCCGGTGAGCCGGGCGACATGGAGTTCGGTGATGACGGTCCGGGTCGCCATCGCGTGGGCGGTGGCGGTGAGCGCGGGGAGGGCGAGCGCGGCCAGTTCCTCGGGGGTGCCGAGGGCGGGGGCGTCCAGGGCGGCCAGTCCGGCGCACAGGCGGTCGCGGGCGCCGGCGAGCAGCGGGGCGACGAGGCGGGCGAACTCGTGCTCCTCGGGGACGTCCAGGGTGGCCGCCCGGTGGAACGCGGCGGCGAGCTGCTCGGCCCACGGGTGCGACCCCAGGCGGGCGGCGAGCGCGTCCGGGTGCTCGGCGAGGAGGGCGCGCACGGCGTCGGGGTTGAGGCCGTCGGCCGCCAGCCGGCGCGCGAACCAGTCGGCCCGGTCGAACGGCGCCTGGGCCCGCCAGCGCTCCAGCTTCCGGGCGGCGCGCTCACGGCGTTCGGTGCCATCGACGGGCTCCGCATCGGGCCCTTCCGGCGCCCGGCCGCGGGCGCTCAGCGGGACGGCTCGGGCGGCAGCCCGCAGGAGTTCGGACGCGTCGACCACGGGGCGGTGCTGCCTCTCTGTTCTGTCTGCTCTGCGCTGTCTCTCGAACGGGCGTGAAGCGCCCAGTCCGGCGCGGACCCCGGCCGTAACGACCGGGACCGGGGTCCGCGCCGGACCCCGGGCTCAGAAGCTGCAGACGCGCCCGCAGCTGGACCAGCCGTCACAGGTGGAGTTCTGCACCGCGGCGGTCACGTAGAGTTCGTCCGAGAGCTCCCCGGCCGGGTGGACCTGGTGGCCCTGGCCGAGGGTGAGCCGGAAGTCCTCGTCCTTGAGTGCGCGAACCTGCTCAGCCGTGGGCTGCATGCTGCCTCCTCAAAACGTTCGGGTCTGGCACGGGTGTGCCGGATCCGGATCTTGGCAGCACCCCTCGCGGCACACCAGGGGCATGCGCATCGCCGGCCCTTGTTTCGGCCAGGATCGAACCGGCGCCCGCCCGACCGCCGCGCCCCGTTCTCCCAGGCCGCGACCCGCCCCTTCGCACCGTCCAACCGTTCGGGCGGCCCTACACCTGGCCGAAACACGGGCGGTTGCGGCCAGGTGACCCGCAGCCCTGGTGTCAGCTTCCCGGCCGTAGGCGGCCGAGAAGCACGTGTCACTCCGCTCACTCCGCCCGCAACGCGTCCACCGTCCGCGCCCGCGCCGCCCGTACGGCGGGCAGCAGGGCGCCGAGCAGGGCGATCAGCACGCCGCCGAGGCCGAGCAGGACCAGCACCGGGGTGCCGAAGACGTCCAGCGCGGACGCCGGGAAGTTCAGCCCGGCGCTGTGGCCCATCGCGGGCACCGTCAGGCCGTGCAGCAGCAGCCCCACCGGCAGGCCGATCGCGCCGCCGACCGCCCCGACCAGCAGCACCGAGGCGAGGACGACACCCACGGTCTGCGCCGGGGTCATGCCGAGGGCCTTGGCGACGCCCATGTCCCGGGTGCGCTCGCGGGTCTCCAACACGACCGTGTTGAACACCCCGAGCCCGGCGACCGCGACCAGGAGCACGGTCAGGGTGGCGGTGAGCGAGCTGAGCGCGAGGGCCGAGTCGGCGGTGTGCTGCGGCAGGCCGTTCTCGGCGGTCTGGCCGAGCGGGGCGAGCGCGCTGCCGAGGGCGGTGGCGTAGGCGGCGTGGTCAGTGCCGGGCTTGAGCTTGACGAACCACTGGTCGGGCACGGGCGCCGTAGCGCCCTGGAGGCTCGCGGCGTCGGTGAACAGCTCGTTGGTCTGCACGTGCGGGTCGAAGACCTCGCCGACGATCCGGACGGTGACCGGTCGGCCGCGGGTGGTGAAGGTCACCTGGTCGCCGAGCTTCACCGAGGCCTCGGTGAGGAAGGTGACGGGGGCGACGGCCTCGCCCGGGCCGTGGTACCAGCGGCCGGAGACCATCCGGTAGCCGGCCCAGGAGGAGTCGCCCCGGAACACGGTCACCGTGGTGTTCCCGGCGACTCCGGGGACGGTGACGTCCTCCGTCCCGACGCCGTAGTAGGCCGCGGTGCCCGGCTGGGCGGTCAGCGCGGCGGTGACGGCGGCCGGGTCGGCCCCGACCGGCTTCGCCGGAACCGCCCCGGGCGGACCGACCTGCCGTACGGGCTCCACCAGGACGTCCGCGCCCGCGTGGTTCTTCGCCTCCTGCACCCAGCTCAGCGTCCCGCCCATGCCGACCGCGAAGACCGCCGCCGTCGTGCCGAACAGCACGGCCGCGAGCATCCCGGCCGCGCGGGCCGGGCGGGCGAAGGGCTGGGCGAGGCCGAGGCTGAAAGGCCGGGGCAGCGGCAGTCGCGCGGCCAGCGCGGCGGCCCGCCGGGCGACGGCGTCACGCCGGGTGCCGCCCGCCGTACGGCCGACGGCCAGTGCGTCCACGGTGCGCAGCCGTCCGGCGCGGGCGGCGGCAGCCCAGGCGACCAGGGCGACGGCGGCCAGCGTTCCGCCCGCCACCGCGACGTCCACCCAGGGCGCGACGCCCGAGGCGTTGGTGCCGTAGAGGTTCCCGGCGGTGGCGAGCACGGGGACGGTCAGCACATTGCCGACCACCACCCCGAGCAGGGTGCCGACGGTGGCCGGGACCAGCGCCTGGGCGACGTACGCGCGCACCACCTGGGCGGGGGTGCAGCCGATCGCCTTGAGCACCCCGATCCGCCGGGTGGCCGTGCCGACGGCGCCGGCCACCACATTGCCCGCGACCAGCACCGACATCGCCATGCCGAGCAGGCCGAAGGCGACCATGAAGGGCAGGAACAACGCGGTGTTGCGGTCCGAGCCCTGCTTGGCGGTGAGCCAGGACTGGGCACCGGTGAGCGCCCCGGCGGGCGCGGCGGAGGCGACGGTGGCCCGGTCGGCGGTCATCGCGTCGGCGGTGCCGGCCTGGGCGAAGCGGTAGAGCATCTCGAAGCCGGGGGTGGTGCCGGGCGCGGTGAGGACGGGGATGGCGTCCGGGGTGACCCAGGCGTCGGAGGTACGGCTGACGGACCGGGCGAGGCCGACGACGGTCAGCGTGGGTGCGCCCGGCAGGGCGGGCAGGCGGAGGGTTCCGCCGATCGGCACGCCCGGGTTCCCGTACCCGGCGGCGAGCACCACCTCGCCCGGCTTGGTCGGCCAACTCCCCTGCATCATCGTGATGTTGTCGACGCCGTCGGCGGCCGAGGCGCGGCCGGTGAGCGTCATCGGCGGCATCGTCAGGCCCGCCGGGACGGAGGAACCGGGGCCCGGCTCGGGGTCGACGGTGACGGTGCGGAAGGGGCCGGCGGTGGCCGTCACCCCGGCGGCACGCCCGGTGGCGGCGAGCTGGTCGGCGCTCACCCGGGTGCCGTCGAAGCGCGCGGTGAGGTGAGCGCCGTACTGGCCGTCGAAGGCCTGGTCGAAAGGGGCCTCGGAGGCGACCAGCAGCGAACCCCCGAGGACGGAGCAGGTGGTGGCCACCATCGCCGCCAGCCCGACCGCGACCGACTGGGTCCGGCGCCTGCGCACCCCGGCGCGGACGACGCGGCCGAGCGCGCTCATGCCGCCCCCTCCGCCGAGTTCGCCGAGTCCGACTCGACCCGGCCGTCCCGCATCCGGACCGTGCGGGTCGCGCAGTCCTCGGCGAGCTTGAGGTCGTGGGTGACGATCAGGATGGTCTGGCCGTCCTGGTGCAGCTCGCGGAACAGCTCCTTGACGTCCTCGCCGGAGGCCGAGTCCAGTGCGCCGGTCGGCTCGTCGGCCAGCAGCAGGGGCGGCTGGTTCATCAACGCCCGTGCCACCGCGACGCGTTGGCGCTCGCCGCCGGAGAGCCGGCCCGGGTGGGCGCGGGCGTGCCGGTCGATGCCGAGCGACTCCAGCAGCTCGGCGGCCCGGTACCGGGCCTCGGAGCGCGGGACGCCGGCCAACTCGCCGGCCAGCACCACGTTGTCGGCCACCGTGAGGTCGTCCAGCAGGTTGAAGAACTGGAACACCATGCCGATCGTGCCGCGCCGGTACCGTGCCGAGCCGGACTCGTTCAGCCGGTCCACCCGGACCCCGGCCACGGTGACCGTCCCGGCGCTCGGCCGGTCCAGCCCGGCAACCAGGTTCAGCAGGGTGGACTTCCCGCTGCCGGACGGGCCGAGCACGGCCACCGACTCCCCCGCCCGCACGCTCAGCGTCACCCCGTCCAACGCCGCCCGCGCGCCCTCGTAGTGGCGGCTCACGCCGCTCAGCTCGATCACCGGATCGCTGCTCATTTCCCCGCTCCTCGCCGTGTCCTGCCTGGTGACGAGGACGAAGGTACGAACGGGCGGCCCGCACCCGCGTCCGCCGATCACGGCAAGTTCCGTACCGCGTCGGGCGGACCGCCGCCGGCGTCATCCTTCCGATGTAGTCGGCCGGTGTACCGGCTGCCGCCGGCCGCGGGGCTGTCCCGGGCGGCGGCCGACCGTCACAATGTCCCGGTGATCAAGGTGCTCAACCACCCGACGGTGCAGCGGCTGCGCACGGCAGCGGCCCGACTGAGCGGCGGCCCGGGTGCGGCTCCCCCGCCCCGGCCGACCCGGCGCGGCCAGCTCTTCGACGCGCTCCTGGCCCTCTTCCTCGCCCTCGCCTCCGGCCGCTACGTCACCATCGCGGGCCACCCGCGGGACGGCACCTGGCACGGGGTGCTGCTGCTCGTCCCGCTCGTCCCGCTGCCGCTGGTGCTGCGCCGCCGCTATCCGCTTCCGGTGCTGTGGACGGTGCTGCCGGCCGCACTGCTGGTGCGGTCGCAGTCCGAGGACATCGCATACTCGGCGGGTGTGGCGGTGATCGTCGCCGCCTACAGCGCGGCCGCGTACGGGCGCCAGCCCGCCGCCGTGCTGCCGAACCTGCCGGTCGCCACCGCCGCGTTGGTGGTGCTGTTCAACGACGCCAAGCTGCCGCACTTCCCGAACGGGGTGATGGCCGTCCTGGTCCTGGTGCCGGTGTTCGCGGTCGCCTACGAGCTGCGGATGTGGCGCCGCCGGGTTGAGGAGGGGCGGGAACGGCTGTCCGCCCTGGAACGCGAGCAGCTGGCCGCGCTGCAGCGCGCGGTGGAGCTCGAACGGGCGCGCATCGCCCGGGAGTTGCACGACGTGGTGACCCACAACGTGAGCATGATGACGATCCAGGCCGGGGCCGCCCGCAAGATCCTGGACACCGCCCCGGACAAGGCCCGCGAGGCGATGGCCGCGGTGGAGACCGGCGGGCGCGCGGCGATGACCGAACTGCGGCACGTGATGGGCCTGTTGACCATCGACGCGGGCACCGGGGATGACCCGGCGGCCAGCGCCGACCTCAGCCCGCAGCCGGGCCTCGGCCGGCTCGACGCCCTGGTCGAAGGTGTCCGGCAGGCCGGGCTGCCGGTGGAGGTGACCGTGCGCGGCAAGCGCCGGGCCGTCCCGCCCGGGGTCGAACTCGCCGCCTACCGGGTCGTCCAGGAGGCACTCACCAACACCGTCAAGCACGCGGGCGGCGCCGACGCCGCGGTCACCGTCGAGTACGCCCCCGACCAGCTGCGGGTGGAGGTCACCGACACCGGCGGCCGCCCCACCGGCGCCGCCGCCACCGGCAACGGGCGCGGCCTGCTCGGGCTGCGCGAACGCCTCGCCGTCTACGGCGGCACCCTGCACACCGGTCCCCGGCCACGCGGTGGCTACCGCGTCACGGCCCTGATCCCGCTGGAGAGTTGATGAGCACGCTGCGCGTGGTGGTGGCCGACGACCAGGCCCTGGTCCGGATCGGGTTCCGGCTGATCCTGGAGTCCGAGGGGATCGAGGTGGTCGCCGAAGCCGAGGACGGCGAGCAGGCCGTCGCCGCCGCCCGCCGGACCAGACCGGACGTGGTGCTGATGGACATCCGGATGCCCGGCCTGGACGGATTGGAGGCCACCCGCCGGATCCTCGCCGAGGGTGCGCAGGACGCACCCCGGGTGATCATGCTGACCACCTTCGACCTGGACCACTACGTCTACGCCGCGATGGCCGCCGGGGCCAGCGGCTTCCTGCTCAAGGACGTCACCCCGGAGCACCTGGCGGCCGCCGTCCGGCTGGTCCGCACCGGCGACGCACTGCTCGCGCCCACGATCACCCGCCGCCTGGTCGAGCGCTTCGCCCGCCCGGCCGCCCCGGACGCCGCCGCCCCGCACCGCGAGCTGGCCACCCTCACCCCGCGCGAGCTGGAGGTGATGACGCTGCTCGCCCGGGGCCTGAGCAATGCCGAGCTGGCCGCCCGGCTGCAGCTCTCCGAGGCGACGGTGAAGACCCATGTGGCCCGGATCCTCGGCAAGTTGGGGCTGCGGGACCGGGCCCAGGCGGTGGTCGCGGCGTACGAGACCGGGCTGGTCAGCGTCGGCTCCGCCGTACCCGGGACGCCGTAACGACGAACGGGAGCCCGGGCGTCGAGGCCCCCGGGCTCCCGCTGTCAGCCACCTGCTATCGGGCGAGGTCGAAGCGGTCCGCGTTCATGACCTTGACCCAGGCCGCGACGAAGTCCGACACGAACTTCTCCTTCGCGTCGTCGCTCGCGTACACCTCGGCGACGGCCCGCAGTTCGGAGTTCGAGCCGAAGACCAGGTCGGCGCGGGTGCCGGTCCACTTGACCCGGCCGGAGGCGTCCCGGCCCTCGAAGGTGTGCGCGTCCTCCGAGGTGGCCTTCCAACTGGTGCCCAGGTCCAGCAGGTTGACGAAGAAGTCGTTCGTCAGCACGCCCGGGGTCCCGGTGAGGACACCGTGCGCGGACTGCTGGTGGTTGGCGCCCAGCACGCGCAGACCGCCGACCAGGACGGTCAGTTCGGGCGCGCTCAGGCCGAGCAGGTTCGCCTTGTCGAGCAGCAGGTACTCGGCCGGCAGGCGGTTGCCCTTGCCGACCCAGTTGCGGAAGCCGTCCGCCTTGGGCTCCAGCGCGGCGAAGGACTCGGTGTCGGTCAGCTCCTGCGGGGCGTCCACCCGGCCCGGCGCGAACGGCACCTCGACGGCGAGGCCGGCCGCCTTGGCGGCCTGCTCGATGCCGACGCCGCCGGCCAGCACCACCAGGTCGGCCAGCGAGACCTGCTTGTCGCCGGCCTGCGCGTTGAACTCCGCCTGCACGCCCTCCAGGGCGCGCAGCACGGTGGCCAGGCGGTCGGGCTCGTTGACCTCCCAGCCGGCCTGCGGCTGCAGCCGGATCCGGCCGCCGTTGGCCCCGCCGCGCTTGTCGCTGCTGCGGAAGGAGGAGGCCGCGGCCCAGGCGGTGGAGACCAGCTCGGAGACCGACAGGCCGGTGGCGGCGATCCGCCGCTTGAGGTCGGCGACGTCCGCCGGCTCGATCTTCCCGTACGAGACGGCCGGCAGCGGGTCCTGCCAGAGCAGTTGCTCGCTCGGGACCTCCGGGCCGAGGTAGCGCACGACCGGGCCCATGTCGCGGTGGGTCAGCTTGAACCAGGCGCGGGCGAAGGCGTCGGCGAACTGGTCCGGGTTCTCCAGGAAGCGGCGGGAGATCGGCCCGTAGACCGGGTCGTAGCGCAGCGACAGGTCGGTGGTGAGCATGATCGGGACGTGCCGCTTGCTCGGGTCGTGGGCGTCCGGGACGGTGCCCTCGCCGCCGCCGTCCTTCGGCTTGTACTGGTGGGCGCCGGCCGGGCTCTTGGTGAGCTCCCACTCGTAGCCGAACAGCGTCTCGAAGAAGCTGTTGTCCCAGGTGATCGGGGTGGGCGTCCAGGCGCCCTCGAGGCCGCTGGTGATCGCGTCGCCGCCGACGCCGGTGCCGAAGGCGCTCTTCCAGCCCAGGCCCTGCTGCTCGATCGGCGCGGCCTCCGGGTCCGGGCCGACGTTGTCCGCCGGGCCGGCGCCGTGGGTCTTGCCGAAGGTGTGGCCGCCGGCGATCAGCGCGACGGTCTCCTCGTCGTTCATCGCCATCCGGTAGAAGGTCTCGCGGATGTCGCGGGCGGCGGCGATCGGGTCCGGGTTGCCGTTGGGACCCTCGGGATTGACGTAGATCAGGCCCATCTGGACGGCGGCCAGCGGGCTCTCCAGCTCGCGGTCACCGGTGTAGCGCTTGTCGTCCAGCCAGGTGGTCTCCGGGCCCCAGTAGACGTCCTCGTCCGGCTCCCACTCGTCGACGCGGCCGCCGCCGAAGCCGAAGGTGTCGAAGCCCATGCCCTCCAGGGCGACGTTGCCGGCCAGGATCATCAGGTCGGCCCAGGACAGACTGCGGCCGTACTTCTTCTTCACCGGCCAGAGCAGACGGCGGGCCTTGTCCAGGCTGGCGTTGTCCGGCCAGCTGTTCAGCGGGGCGAAGCGCTGCTGGCCACCGCCTGCGCCGCCGCGGCCGTCGCTGATCCGGTAGGTGCCGGCGCTGTGCCAGGCCATGCGGATCATGAACGGACCGTAGTTGCCGTAGTCGGCCGGCCACCAGTCCTGCGAGGTGGTGAGCACTTCCTGGATGTCGCGCTTGACGGCCGGGAGGTCGAGGGAGTTGAAGGCCTCGGCGTAGTCGAAGTCCCCGCCCAGCGGGTTGGCCACGGCGGGGTTCTTGGCCAGGATCTTCAGGTTCAGCCGTTCCGGCCACCACTGGCGGTTCCCGCCGCCCTGGGTGGGGTGAAGCGCGCGCCCGTGGTTGACCGGGCAGCCTTCCGCGCTCGCCTCAACGCCGGTTGCATCGTGGTTCTCAGACATGGGAATCCTTCCCTACAAGGCGGATCACGGTGTCTATCTGCTACCTACGGCACCAACTGCTGCTACCGCTGTGCACTGCTGCTACTACCGGGTGTCGCTGGCTACTGCTGTGTACTGCTGCTACCCAGGCTAGCGCCGGAGCCGATCCTACGATGGACGCAATCCAAGTCAAGAAAGACACCAAATCCATATCTGATCGGGAACCGGACCGTAGAGGATGTGCATTGGTAAACTCCGGTTTTCCCCATGACCTGAATAGGTGAACCGATATGAGTGACCTGCTGGAGCGACTGCGCGGGCGCGGCTGGCGCCTCACCTCCCAGCGGCGTGTCGTCGCCGAGGTCCTGGACGGCGAGCACGTGCACCTGACCGCGGACGAGGTGCACGCCCGGGCGGCCGAACGGCTGCCGGAGATCTCCAGAGCGACCGTCTACAACACCCTCGGCGAACTGGTCACCCTCGGCGAGGTCATCGAGGTCTCCACCGACGGGCGCGCCAAGCGCTACGACCCCAACGCGCACCACCCGCACCAGCACCTGATCTGCACCGGCTGCGGCACCATCCGCGACGTCCACCCGATCGGCAACCCGCTCACCGACCTCCCGGCCGACCAGCGCTTCGGCTTCGCCGTCTCCGGCGCCGAGGTCACCTACCGGGGGCTCTGCCCGTCCTGCGCGGGCTGATCGTTTCGACTCCCGCTTCGCCGTCCGGCCTTTCGCCCCCAGAACCTGGACGTGTAGTGTCCTGGTTATGCGGATGGGCGAGGGAGTCGAGTGGGGCCTGCACTGCTGCCTCACGCTGGCCTGGCTGGGCGACGAACAGCCCGTCCCGACGGCCCGACTGGCGGCCTGGTTCGACCTCCCGCCCGCCTACCTGACCAAGCGCCTACAGGCACTGGTCCGGGCCGGCATCCTCAGCTCCACCCCCGGCGCCCGGGGCGGCTTCCGACTGGGACGGCCGCCCGAGCAGATCACGCTGATGGACGTGGTCGCCGCCATCGAGGGCCCCGACGACCTGTTCCGCTGCACCGAGATCCGGCAGCGCACCGAGGGCGCCGCGGCCGCCGCCGACGACTTCCGCCGCCCGTGCGGGGTGTCCACCGCGATGCGCCGCGCCGAACTGGCCTGGCGGCGCGAGCTCGCGGGGCAGACCGTCGCCGACCTGATGGCGGCCGCGCCCGCCGGGGCGGCGGAGCGCACCCGGCGGCACTATGAGCGGCTGACGGGCTGATTCGCCCCGTTTCCAGCAGTTTTCACCTGCGCGACTTCCCTGTCAGGAGAACCTGGATGTCTAATGTCCTGATTTCTGACACCCCGACCGGCCTCCGGCGGGCTCTCCTCCACCCTGGTGCTCGCCCTGGGGACCTTCGCGGTCGGGACGGACGCCTTCGTGGTGGCCGGCTTCCTGCCCTCGATGGCCGAGGACCTGCACGTCTCCTCGGCCACGGCGGGCCAGTCGATCACCGTCTTCGCCGCCGCCTACGCCGCCCTCTCCCCCGTCCTGGCCACCCTGCTCGCCCGGCTCCCCCGTCGGACCCTGCTGATCACCGCGCTCACCACCCTCGGCCTCGCCAACCTGGGCTCGGCGCTCGCCCCCTCCATGGCCGTCCTGCTCCTCAGCCGGGTGCTCGCCGCCGCTGGCGCGGCGGCGTACACGCCCAACGCGGGCGCCGTCAGCGCCTCCCTGGTCCGGCCCGAACTGCGGGCCCGTGCCCTGGCGGTGGTGATCGGCGGGCTCACCGCCGCGACGGCCCTCGGCGTGCCGCTCGGCAACGCCGCCGGCCACTGGTTCGGCTGGCGCACCGCGCTGGTGGTGGTGGCCGGGCTCTGCCTGGCGGTGGCGCTGGTGCTGCGGCTGGTCATGCCGTGGGTCCCGGGGAACCTCCGGGTGCCGCTGCGCACCCGGCTCGCCGTCCTGCGCCGGCCCGCGGTGCTGACCGTGCTGCCGCTCACCGTCCTCGGCATGGGCGCGAGTTACACCGCGTACGCGTACAGCGTGCCGGTGCCGGAGGCGGTCGGGGTGCCGGAACGCTCGGCGCTGTGGATGCTCTTCCTCTACGGGCTCGGGGCGGTCGTCCGCAACCTGGCGGCGCTGGCGTTCCTGCGGTGGAGCGCGCGGACCGCTCCTCCGTCGTCCAGCGAACCGGCAGGTTCTTGAGGCCGTTCTGGAAGTCGGGGACCAGGCGCTGCGGGGCCCGCTCCGGGTCCGGTTCGAGGCCGGGGAGCCGGTCGGCCAGACGGCGCCCGGGCACCGGCCACCACCGCGGTCCACGTGTCGGGGTGCCCGCGCCATGCGGTCGCGTGCTCGACTCCGTCGGCGGGCGGCAGTGGCCGGTTTGCCGTGATGATTGATGTATGTGTGTACAGGCGGATCGCGAACCGGATGACGCCCGCCACCGGGAGTTCGGGGTCACACCGCTGCACGTCGCGGCGCCCCCCGCGGCTGTCGGACTCCCGCCGCCGTCCGGACGGATGCTCTCCGGCATACTGATGGATCCGCCGCTCGTGGGGCCGCGGCGGTCCGCTTCGCCCGCCCGTGCCCGGCCGGTTCGCCGCGGCGTCTCGTTCAGCCGGGCACACCGCCACCGGAGCGCGCGGTGAGGCTCCCGGGCCGCGGCGGGGCCGACCGGCACCGTGCGACGGAGCCGGGCGGGACGGAGCCGCGGGTGCCCGCCCCGCCGGCATGGATACGCTGGCTACCGGCCATCTATGTCGCGGCCATCCTGGCGCTGGAACCGATCACTCCCGTGCAGTGGCCGGTGAGCTTCCTGCTCATCGCCCTGCCCGTCGTCGCCGCCTACGCCCATGGTCCCGCCTTCGTCGCCGCCATCACGGTCTTCGCCGTGATCTTCGAAGGCATCCTGGCGGGCACTCCGTGCTGTGCGGGCCGCGACGTCGGTTATCTGTGGGAACGCCACTACGTGGCCACCTACTTCTCCACGGCATTGGTCGGGATGCTGGGCGCCCTTCTGGCCGCCCACCGAACGCGCCGGGAACGCACCCTGGCCACCGTGCGCTCGGTGGCCGAGACGGCGCAGCGCGTACTGCTGCGTCCGGTGCCCCGCCTCCTGGGCCGCATCGGCATCGAAACCCTGTACCTGTCGGCGGCTGCGGAGGCCCGGATCGGCGGCGACCTCTTCGAGGCGATGAGCACCGCGCACGGCGTGCGCCTGCTGATCGGCGATGTCCGGGGCAAGGGCCTGCTCGCGGTGGAGACGGCCGCGGCGATGCTGGCCGCCTTCCGCGAGGCCGCCTACGACGAGCCCGATCTGCCCGCGATAGCGCGTAGATTGGAGCGGAGCATGAGCCGCCGAGCCGCCCAGCTCCCCGGTAGTGAGGAACGCTTCATCACCGCTGTGCTCGCCGAGATTCCCGGTGACGAGCCCGTGGTCCGCATCGTCAACTGCGGTCACCCCCCGCCGCTGCTCATCGACCAGGGCCGGGTCAGCGAACTGGCCCCGGGTGATCCGTCACCGCCTCTCAACCTCGGTGTGCTACTCGGCGGTGACTACCACGTCGACGTGGAGCCCTTCCGCCCAGGCGACCAACTGCTGCTGTACACCGACGGCGTGACCGAGACCCGCGACCACACCGGAGCCTTCTACCCGCTCACCCAGCGTGTCCGCCACTGGACCGCCCTGCCGCCACGCGAGCTTTTGGACCGCCTGCACCGGGACCTGCTCGCCTACAGCGATGCCGGCCTCGACGACGACATCGCCGTGCTCGTCGCGCACCGGCTCCCCGACGGGGAGTAGCCGGGCCCACACCTACGGCGCCCAGGATGGAGTCGAGGGGCAGGCTCGGCGGCAGCGACCGCGGCGGCGACAGCGCGGGACGGCGGCGCTGGGCCGTCACCCCGCGGCAGCCCGTCACCGACGACCGCGCTGACGCGAACCGCTCACACGGCTCCGTCAGCACCGCCCTCGCTACCTGCCCCAGATCGTCCGGTACGCCTGGCGGTAGCCCGCCGGGTCCCAGGAGGTTGCTCCGCCGCTGTTGGCGGCCGTGGCGATGTGGACCGGGGCGACGTAGCCGCTGGCGGGCTGGTGGGAGAACGCGCGGTTGAACTCGTCGACGATCTGCCAGCCCTGTTCGGTGAGGGGTTCGGGGACGGTGGCGGCCTGGAACTGCCTGCTGTCGATGCGCTGGAAGGCCGAGGGGTCGCCGTCGCCCGCGCCGATGTTGTACGGGGCTGCGTTGCCGGGCCTGCCGGCCGCGCGCAGGGCGGGCGCGGCGTCGGCGAAGTACAGGTCGTTGATGGCGATGGAGTGCGTCCACTGGCCCTGGAAACGGGCGAGGAGGGCGGAGACCTCCTGGGGGGTGCGGCTGGTCGCGTCCGGGATGGGGATGTCCTCGGAGGCCAGCAGTCTCACGCCGGGGCAGGTGGCGAGTTCGTCCTTGATCAGCTGGGCCTTGGTCTTGGCGAACGGGACGGAGTCATCGGTGAAGAGGACGACTCCGGCGTTGCCGTTGGACTCCGCGATGACCCAGTCCGCGCTGAGCCGTGCGACGTCCCCGACGTTGGTGGTGATGTTGCTGAAGAGCGGGGGGTTCGTGCTCGGCCCGGGGGCCGCGACCGCGTGCCAGCCGATGAGCGGGATGTGTGCCGTGTCGGCCTGCGCGACTTGTTGCGAGGTCAGGCCCGGGTCGAAGCCACCGATGACGATGCCCGAGGGCTCGAGGTTCACCGCCTGGCCGAGCGCCGCCTGGATGCCGGCGGGCGTGCCCTGTCCGTCGATCACCCGCACGCTCCAGCCGATGACCGTCGCGGCTTCTGTGACGCCCCTGGCGACGCCCGCCACGCCGGGGTTGGTCATGGTCTGGGCGACGTAGACGATGGCCTTGCCGGGAACCGCTCTGGGGCCGCTGGTGGGGCCGTTCCAGGGGGTGGCGGCCTGCTCGGCCTGCTGGACGTCCGCCTTCGCCCGGGTGAGGGTGGCCGGGCAGCCGGCCCTCGACGACCCCGCGGCGGGGGCCCCGGTCCCGGTCGACAGGCCGCGCTGGCAGCCGGCCAGGGTGGTGCCGGCCGTTGCCAGCACGACTGCTGCCAGCACAGTCGCGGCACCACGGTTCATGGCGCCTCCCGGGAGGCGGCCGCGTCCGGCGGCGGAGTGCGCGGACGGCGGGTCTCGGCAGCGCCGGCGCGCAGCCGGCGGCGTGCGGAGTAACCGGCCAGGCCGACGGCGAGGAGCAGCGTGGCACCGTTGAACAGCGGCACGGCCCAGAAGTCTGCGCCGAGCTGCCCGATACCGGCCAGACCGATGGCGAGGACGGCGACGGCGGCCACGGTGCCCAGGGCGTTCGCGCGTCCGGGTTTGATGGCGGTGGAGCCGAGCAGCGCGCCGACGAACGCGGGCAACAGGTACTCCAGGCCGACGCTCGGGTTGCCGATCTGCTGCTGCGCGGCGAGCAGGACCCCCGCGAAACCGACGACCAGGCCCGATCCGGCGAAGGCGTAGACGCTGTAGCGGCGGGTGGGGATTCCGACGAGTTCGGCGGCGCGCGGGTTGGAGCCGATGACGTACAGGTACCGGCCGAGCGGCAGCCGCTCCTGTAGCAGCCACAGGACGGCCGCGAGCGCGAGCACGTAGGAGGCGGACACCGGCAGTCCGAGGAATGTGGAGTCGTAGAGGTCGGTGAAGGCGACCGGCAGACCGCCTGTACCGGGGAGGACCCGGGCGCCACCGGTGATCCAGCCGGTGAAGGCGTACAGGATGCTGCCGGTGCCGAGCGTGGCGATGAAGGAGTCGATCCGCCCGAATTCGACGATGACACCGTTGAGGGCCCCGAAGGCCGCTCCGCCCAGGATCACCGCCAGGCAGGCGAGCGGCCAGGGCCAGTTGCCGTCGACGATGAGCCGCAGCACCGCGACGTGCGCGAGGCCGAGGCCGTAGCCGATGGACAGGTCGAATTTGCCGGTGGCGATGGGGATCGTCGCACCGAGCGCGAGGATGGCGGGGATCGACTGGTTGGACAGGATCGAGGAGACGTTGTCGAGGGTGGGGAAGGTGTTCGGCAGCGCGACGGAGAAGATCAGGAACAGCAGGGCGGCGAGGGCCGGCAGGCCGTAGCTGCCGATCAGGTGCCCGCGCCGGCGGCCCTGCGGGGATCGGCGGAAGGGGTGCGCGGTCATCGGCCTGTCGCGCGCCCGTTGCCGTCACCGTCGGTGACGGGAGGCAGGGCCGAGGCGGCGGAGGTGAGTCCGGTGACGTTGAGGGCCGCACCGGCCAGCTCGGCGGTCACGGTCCCGCGGACGAACACCAGGGCACGGTGGCACACGGTGGCGACCTCCTCGAAGTCGGTGGACATGAGCAGGACCGCGAGGCCGTCGGCCAGCGCCTGGTCGAGCAGGCGGTAGAACTCGGCCTTCGCGCCGACGTCGACGCTGGCGGTCGGCTCTTCGAGGATCAACAGCCGCCGGTGCACCCGGAGCCACCGGCCGACCATGATCTTCTGCTGGTTCCCTCCGGACAGCGTGGCGATCGGCGCCTCGCTGTCGCGGGGATGCACCGAGAACCGCTCGATCAGGGCGGCGGCCTCGGCCCGCTCGCGCCGGGGGCTGATCCAGTGCAGCGCCGACCGACCGCCCGCCCGGGGGTTCGCCAGAAAGTTCTCACGGACCGTCAGCTGGGCGGCGCAGCCCTCCTCCTGACGGTTACCGGTGACCAGGCCGACGCCGGAGTCGACGGCAGCGGCCACCGTGTGCGGGGTGTACGGTCGGCCGTCGAGCAGGGCCCGCCCGCCGAGGATCGGACGGGATCCGGCGAGGGCGCGGCCCAGGTCGAGGTGGCCGGCGCCGGTGAGGCCCACCATGCCGAGGATCTCGCCGGCACGCAGCTTCAGGCTGACCGGCCCGGCGTTCGTGGTCCGCACCGCGTCGAGGCTCAGCACCACCGGACCCTCTGCGGGGAAGACCGGGCCGGAGCGGTGGCTGACCGGTTCGCGGCCCACGATGTCGTGGACCAGGCGCCGGCGGCTGTGGCCGGCGAGCGGGCCGGAGCTGATCAAACGGCCGTCGCGCAGGACGGCGAAGGTGTCGGCGACCTGGTGGACCTCGTCGAGCCGGTGGGTGACGTAGACGATGCCGTGCCCTCGGTCGCGCAGGGTGCGCAGTACGGCGAAGAGCCGGGCGCAGTCCGCGGCGGGGAGGCTGGCGGTCGGCTCGTCCAGGACGATGAGCTCCGCCCGCGTCGCCAGCGCGCGGGCGATGGCGACCAGCGAGCGCTCGGCGGGGGCGAGGTCGGCGATTCGCGCGTCGGCGTCGAGGTGCCCGGCGATCAGGGCGAGGGCGTCGGCGCAGCGCTCCCGGGTCCGCCGCCAGGAGACCAGCCCGTGACGGCGCGGGTAGCCGGCGACCAGGGCGATGTTCTCGGCGACCGTCATCCACTCGACGAGACCGAGATCCTGGTGGATGAAGGCCATACGACGAGCGGCGGCCTCGGTGCCGAGCGGGTACCCGGCCACCGTCACCTCGCCCTGGTCCGCGTGGTGGATCCCGGCGAGAGTCCGGATGAGGGTGGACTTGCCGGCGCCGAGCAGGGCCAGGACGCTGCCGTGATGGATGTCGAGGTCGATCCCGGCCAGCGCGGCGGTGCCGCCGAACCGCTTGCCGAGACCGCGGATGCGGACGAGTGGGCCGCGGCGCGCGGGTGGGCCCGCCAGGGGGTCGGGGGTGTCGTGCATGGACCACCGTTCCTACCAGCTCAGCCCGGCCGCCGTGGTGTTGACACGCCACGGTGGTCGCTGATGTCCGGAGGGCGGGTCATCCGATGTCGGGAATGTCGGCGAACTGGTTCTCGAGGAAGGGGCTCTCGAAGAGGTCGGGGACGCCGTCGGACGCCTCCAGGGCGCATTCGGCCCAGATGACCTTGCCCCTGGCCGTGTAGCGGGTGCCCCAGGCCTGGGTGAGCTGGGCGACGAGGAACAGGCCGCGGCCTCCCTCGTCGGTGGTGGCCGCGTGGCGCAGGTGGGGGGCGGTGCTGCTGCCGTCGGAGACCTCGCAGATCAGGGCGCGGTCGTGGATCAGACGGACCTGGATGGGCTCGGTGCCGTAGCGGATGGCGTTGGTGACCAGCTCGCTGAGCAGCAGTTCGGCGACGAAGGCGACCTCGTCCAGTCCCCAGTCGCTCAGGCGGCGGGCGGCGGCGGCGCGGATGTCGCAGACGCGGGCCGGGTCGGCGGGCAGGTCCCAGGTGGCGATCCGGCCGGGGTCGAGGGCGTGGGTGCGGGCGACGAGCAGCGTGACGTCGTCGGCCGGGTGCTCGGGTACCACGGCCCCCACGACCGTGCGACAGGTGTCCTCGGGTGAGCGGTTCGGGTGGGCCAGGGCGGTGCGCAGGCGGTCGAGGGCCGCGTCGGGGTCGCGGCTGTGGTCTTCGAGGAGCCCGTCGGAGTAGAGGACCAGCTGGCTGCCTTCGGGGAGGTGCAGCTCGGCGGTTTCGAACGGCAGGCCGCCCAGGCCGAGCGGGGGCCCGGCGGGAAGGTCGGGGAAGGTGACCGTGCCGTCCGGGTGGACCACCGCGGGTGGCGGGTGACCGGCGCGGGCCAGTGTGCAGCGCTGTGAGGTCGGGTCGTAGACGGCGTACAGGCAGGACGCGCCGATGATGCCGTCATTGCCGGTGGCCGGCTCCGCGCCGTCCTCGTCCCGGTCCAGGCGCCCCACGAGGTTGTCCAGGTGGGTGAGGAGCTCGTCGGGGGCGAGGTCCAGTTCGGCGAAGTTGTGCACGGCGGTGCGCAGGCGGCCCATGGTGGCGGCGGCGTGCAGTCCGTGGCCGACCACATCGCCGACGACCATGGCGACCCGGGCACCGGAGAGGGGGATGACGTCGAACCAGTCCCCGCGCACCCCGGACTCGGCGGGCAGATAGCGGTGGGCGACCTCGATGGCGCTCTGCTCGGGCAGGCTGCGCGGGAGCAGGCTGTGCTGCAGGGCCAGGACCATGGCGTGTTCGCGGGTGTAGCGGCGGGCGTTGTCGATGCAGATGGCGGCGCGGGTGGCCAGCTCCTGGGCCAGCGAGCGGTCGTCGTCCCCGTAGGGGACGGGGTTCTGGGCGCGGTAGAAGCCGGCGATGCCCAGCACGACGCCGCGGGCCAGCAGCGGGACGGTGATGAGGGAGTGGACGTGGTGCGCGAAGAGGCGCTCGGCCGCCTCCGGGTCCTGCGAGATCCAGCCGGCGGCCCTGCGCAGATCGGGTTCCAGCACCGCCTGCCCGCTGGCCAGGCAGCGGCGATGGGGCGTGGTGGGGCTGAGGTCGATCCGTTCGCCGACCGGGTAGAAGGGGCAGTCGGCGCGGATGCCGTGGACCACCGTGCGGTGCAGCTCGCTGCTGGGGTCGGTGGGCTCCTCGCCGCGCAGGACGGTCTCGGGCAGGTCGATGGTGACGTAGTCGGCCAGCCGCGGTACGGCCATCTCGGCGAGTTCCCAGGCGGTGCGGGTCACGTTCAGGGTGGTGCCGATGCGGGTGCTGGCCTCGGACAGCAGCTCCAGGCGGCGGCGGGCCGCGACGGCGTACTGTCCCACGCCCGGCTCGCCCAGCAGCAGCAGCCCGGTGGCTGCGCCGCGCGCGGGGGCGGACGGCACCGTGGCCCCGCGATCCGATGCGGTGCCCACGGGGTGCCGGAGCGGTGGGACGGCGGTGGTCGTGCCGGGCGCCGGGAGGTCGACCGGCCGACCGGCCTGGTCGGGGGCGGCGAGCCGGGGCAGCGAGTCGCCGTGCAGGATCGCCTCGATGACGAAGCCTTCCACCCCGGACGGGCTGGCCACCGGACGGCTCAGCAGGGTGACGCGCCGGCCCTGGGCGAGGGTCACCTCGACCGCGGTGCGGCGGGCCGAGGAGATCAGATCGGTGGCCATCTGTTCGAGCAGTACCTGGTCGCGCCGGTCCAGCCCGCTCCGGGGCAGCTCGTCCATCCCGACCAGACACCCGTCCCCGGCCGCCTGGTCGGTCTGGGCGCGGCGCCTGGAGTCGAGGTACGCGCGCAGCAGGGTGCGCTCTCGCGCCGAGCTCTGCGCCAGCAGGCGCCGCTCGATGGCGGTGGCGGCCTTGCGGATCAGGTCCTCCATCTGCGGGTCCGCGTAGGCGGGCGGATAGCCGAAGCAGAGGACGCCCTCGATCCGTCCGTTGAGGGGGTCACGGACGGGAATCGCCGTGCAGGCGTTCGACTGGCCGCGCTCGGCGAAGTGCTCGGCTCCGGAGACCTGGATGAACCGCCGCTCCGTGAGCGCCAGCCCGATGCCGTTGGTCCCGCCGTACTGCTCGGCGAACACGAAGCCCGGGACGCTCTGGATCGCGGGCAACTGCCTGACCATGGACGCTTCGCCGAAACGGCGCTGCAGCACCACCCCGTCCCCGTCGGTCAGGGCCACGTTCATCCGACTGCCGGCGAACCTGGATGCCAGTCGGTCCAGCACGGGCCTGGCCGCGCGGACCAGCCGGCCGTCCAGATCGATGTCCGGCCGGTACGGGAGCTCGGACCCGTCCGGGGAGATCCCCATCGACTGGCAGCGTTGCCAGGAGTTCAGGATCAGACTCCGCACGCCACCCTCGACCGGTTCACCGAGCATGAACCGCTCACGGGCCCGTACGGGACCGATCCCCGCCTCGTCCGAAGCTGTCATGACCGCCACAGCGCTCACATTTCCACAGAGCTACACCCTTCCGATGCAATATTAGGACTTTGCCCGTTCTGCGGTGCTTGTCACCGGATCGCGCGCACTCCCCGAGCACGGTGGCGGTATTGCGACCATCACCGCATCATCGGCAGAGCGGGGGACGGGTTGAGGAGTGCCATGACCAGTGTCAACGGGCCGGCGATGACCCGCGAGGAGTTCGACGCGCTTTTCCGGCAGATGCGCCGCGACCGTCTCCCCGGGCCGGTCGAAGGAAGGCGGCGGGTGGCAGCCGCCGGACTCGTACGCACGGGCGAGGTCGTCGCCATGGGGCGGCCGTGGGACAGCGTGCCGGGGCCCGACAACCGCAGGCCGGCGCTGCACCAGATGACCGAACTGGCCGACGTCACGGCCCCCGAGCCGACCGTGCACCGGGACTTCATCGCCTCCGACTACCACGGCAAGGCGCAGACGCACCTGGACGCGCTCTGCCACATCGCGTACGGCGGACTGCTCTTCGCGGGAGTGCGGGCGCGGGAGGTGTTCTCCTCGCAAGGTGCCGCCTACGGCGCGGTGACCGACCTGCTGCCCGGGCTGGTGGGGCGGGGAGTCCTGCTGGACGTGCCACGCCTGCGTGGCCGTGCCTGGCTGGAGCCGGGAGAGGCGATCGGCGGCCCGGAGCTGCTGGTCTGCGCCGAGGAACAGGGCAGTCCGCTCCGCCCCCAGGACATCCTCCTGGTCCGCACGGGCCACCTCGCCCGACGGCGGCGGCTGGGCGCCTGGGACCCGGACGACCTCAGCGCGGGACTGCATCCCGGCGCGATGTGCGTGCTGAGCGAGTCACAGGCCTCGGCACTGGGCAGCGACGGCGACAGCGACATGCGCCCGTCCCCCGTCGACGGCGTCCACTCGCCGGTCCACGTGCTGGCCATCACCGCCCTGGGCCTGCCGCTGATCGACAACCTGGACCTGGAACCGCTGGCCGAGGCGTGCGCACGCACCTCACGATGGGAGTTCCTCTTCGTCGCCGCACCCCTGAACATCCCCCGCGGCACCGGCTCCCCGGTCAATCCGCTCGCGGTCTTCTGAGCACTCGCGGTCTTCTCCGCGGGGCCGGGAACCGGCCGCGTCCCGGGCGGCACTGTCACCACTCGTCACGGTCGCCGATCACCCGGAAGCTGCCCACGGCGCCGTTGTCACCGAACATGCGCCCGTGGCCGGTGCGGGTCGCGACGCCATTGGTGGCGCCGTAGGGACCCACGGTGGCGACCGGACCGCCGTTGTCACAGGAAAAGCCGCGGAAGACCTCGACGACCTTCGGGCTGTCGTTGAAAATGCTGAAGCTGCTGGAGCCCAGTCCGCTGGCAGCGGTGATGCATCCCTCGTCGGAGGCGGAGTACGAACGTTCGTTGAAGTAGATCCTCCCCGCGCCCTCATGGCCGTGGCCGTGTCCGCCACCCCGACGGTCGTGGTCCTCGTGCTTCTCCGCGTTTTCGCTGCCGCCGCCCGAGGCAGCCGCGGCCGGGGCGGCTTGTTGGACCGACTGAGGCGCCGACTGAACAGACGGGTGCGCCGGGGCGGCTTGCCGCACGGGCTGGGCCGGCTGCCGCACAGACGGGGACGCCGAGGTGGATCCGGCGGTCAGGGTGTAGGTGATACCGGTGGCCGCAAGGGCCGCCGCGCTTACTCCGGCAGCGGCCAAAGCCAATGTGCGCGTGCGCATGTCACTGTCTCTCTGTCTCACGGACGTCGGCCGGGTGACCGACCTGCGACGAACGTAACGACAGCCCTTATGACTGTCATTTCGGACTTGTCCAAGGTGTGACACCATGAGTCCAGCCAGGTGAAGATGCGGCGCGTACCGCATACCGGTGAGATGTCTGCACCTCGCAAGGCCTCTTCCACCGGTGAGCAAGTTGCCACGCATTGTGCGACACGCCTGCGCTCGCCGACGCCCAGGAGCACAGTGGGGACATGGAAGTCCGAGCACGCGCGGCCCGCCTCCAGCAGCGCGGGCAACGGAGCTGGGCGCTGCTGCTGATCCCGCTCGCCCTCATCGTGGCGATCACCGTGGTCGATCTCCGGTCCCCCACCACCATCCACCTCGGCCCGCTCCTGGTGATCGCCCCCGCCCTCACTCCCTCGTTCGCCGGCCTCCGCCCGACCGCCCTCGTCGGAGCCCTGGCCATCGCCGCCCAGGTCCTCATCGCCTTCCTCCACGGCGGCCTCACCACCAGCAACCACATCGCGCAGATCGCCGCGCTGACCGTCCTGTGCGTCCTGATCGTCATGCTCACCGCCATCCGCGAACACCGGGCCGGACAGCTCGCCCGCGCCCAGTCAGTCGCCGAAGCCGCCCAGCGCGCCCTGCTTCGCCCGCTGCCCGAACAGATCGGGCCGCTTCAGATCGCCACGATGTACCTCGCCGCCGAGAAAGAGACACAGATCGGCGGCGACCTCTACACCGCCACCCGCACTGCGGGCGGAACCCGCATGGTCATCGGAGACGTCCGGGGAAAGGGCCTGGCCGCCGTCGGCGAGTCGGCCCTGCTGGTCAGCGCCTTCCGCCTCATCGCCGCGCAGCACGACACCCTGGCGGACCTGGCGTCCACGCTTGACCACAACGTGGGGCGCTACCTCACCGACTTCGCCCAGGAGAGCGGCGACGTCGTCGAGCACTTCATCACCGCGATTCTCCTCGACCTGCCCGACGACGAGCCGGTCGCCCGCATGACCAACTGCGGACACCCGCCGCCCCTCCTGCTGCGCGACGGCCGCGCACTGCCCGTCGACTCCGTACCGGCCGCCCCACCCCTCGGCGTGAATGACCTCGGCGACGGCACGTACCCGAGCGACGACTTCCCGTTCGAAAGAGGCGACACCCTGCTGCTGTACACCGACGGGGTCACCGAGGCACGCGACGACACCGGCGAGTTCTACCCGCTCGCCGATCGCGCCGCCCACTGGACCAAATGCTCCCCCGAGGCACTCGTCAACCACATCCGCCGCGACCTCCTCGCTCACGTCGGCCACCGCCTCAACGACGACGCCGCCGTCATCGCCATCCGGCGCGCCGAACCCACCGCCGCCCACCCCGACGAGCCCGGTCAAAACCCGCCCCTCTGCGAGAGTGGTCCAACGCCGCGTTAGACGGCGCGACTCCCCGATGCGACCGGCTCTCGCTACGCTCGCCGAGACCGGCTCGAACCGTCGGCACCAACCACCGCGGACGCAGCGCCCTGCGGCCGCTCGCGAAGTGGGATGTCGCGGCTGCGCCCATCCGTCGCCGGGATCCCGTAGGGTCGGCCAATGGCGAAGTACTTCGACGTGCACCCAGAGTCTCCCCAGCCGCGCACCATCAGCACCGTGGTCGCCAGTCTCCGGTCCGGGGCCCTTATCGCGTACCCGACCGACTCCTGTTTCGCCCTGGGCTGTCAGCTGGACAACCGCGACAGCCTTGAGCGGATCCGGTCGATCCGGCGTCTCGACGAGCGCCACCACTTCACCCTGATGTGCGTGGACTTCGCGCAGCTGGGCCAGTTCGTCCAACTCGACAACAACGTCTTCCGCGCCGTCAAGGCCGCGACGCCGGGCAGCTACACCTTCATCCTCCCTGCCACCAAGGAGGTGCCACGCCGCCTGATGCACCCGAAGAAGAAGACGGTGGGAGTCAGGATCCCCGACCACACCGTCACCAGGGCTCTGCTCGCCGAACTCGGTGAACCCCTGGTCTCCAGCACCCTGCTTCTCCCCGGTGAGGACGAACCGATGACACAGGGGTGGGAGATCAAGGAGCGCCTCGACCACGTGCTGGACGCCGTGGTGGACTCGGGCGACTGCGGCACGGAACCGACGACGGTCATCGACTTCTCCGGCGGCGGGCCGGAAGTCGTCCGGCGCGGGGCCGGCGACCCCACGCGCTTCGAGTGACGGGCCGGGCACACCCGCGGAGCGCGGACAGCACGACGGACCGGTGAAAACCAGAGGTCCTGACACGACGGGCCGCCAGGATGCCGTGGCCGGTGCCCTGGAGCGGCGTCAACGGCGCGAGCGGTAACGGAGATCCACGACGGCGCCCGCGAGTCCGCCGAGCGCCACGGCGGGCACGATCGACGCCACCCAGGGCTGGCCGGCCAGTACGCCTGAGACCACCACCAGCGCGACGACCGCCACGGCGACCGCCCGGGCCGGGGTGGACCGGGGCAGCAGCGGTACCGGATTTCCGTTCCGTCGGCGCCGGATCAGGTTGCGGGCAAGCAGAACCGCCGCGACCGCGAGCAGTGGCGGCGCCGAGTCGTGGGTCATACGAACGAACGCTACGCGATCCAGGATGTCATGGACAGTGGAGAGTTGGTCGAGCTGGGTGGAGTCGTCGGTTCGCAGGACGGCTGCTTCGACGGCGAGTTGGAGGTCCGGGCCGCGCAGCCAGTCGACGAACGTCCGGTAGGGGGTGGTCTGCTTGTCCCAGAAGGCGTTCCGGGGCTTGGCGCCGCTGGTGATCGTCGCGCAGACCACCGCCCCGGGCCGGTCTTCGTACTCCCGTCGTCTTCCCGCAGGCGGGAGTTACGAAGGCCGGCCCTGCCCCGAACTCCCCCGCACCACCAGCTCGGCCGCCAGCTCGACCCCCGACGTCGGTGCCGCCTCCCCACGCCCCTGGTCGAGCAGCCGCCCGACCAGCGCGCCGGCGATCGCCCGCAGCGGCAGCCGCACGGAGGTCAGCGGCGGGTGCAGGTGGCGGCAGAGCGGCGTGTTGTGGAATCCGGTGACGGCGACCCCGCGCGGCCCGACCGCCAGCCCCTCCGCCCGGACGGCCTCGTACACGTCCAAGGCCAGCAGGTCGCTGCCCGCCGCGAAGGCGGTGGGCCGGTCGGGCCCGCGCAGCAGCGCCCGTACGGCCGCCCCCTGCGGGTGGGTCGCGGTGACGGCGGACAGTCCCAGTCGGCGTGCCTCGGCGAGGAAGCCCGCCCGCCGCGCCGCCATCCACGGCAGGTCCTCGGAGGCCCCGAGGTACCCGATCCGCCGGTGACCGCGCGCCGCGAGGTGCCGCACCACGGCGGCCATCGCCGCGTCGTTGGCGATGTCCACCCAGTGCTGCGGCTGCGCGGGCCCGGTCCGGCCGAAGGCGACGAACGGGACGCCCAGCCGGGCGACGTGGTCGATCCGGGCGTCCTGGTGGAGCACGTCCGCGAGCACCAGCCCGTCGACCTGGCGGGCCGCCACCAGCTCGTCGATGGCAGCCAGCGAATCGGGCGCACCGCGGCCCGGGCGGAACAGCAGCACCCGCCGGCCCTGTTCCCCGGCCGCGTCGACCAGGGCCTCGAGGAAGCCGGCCATCAGCGGGTTGGGGTCATTGGGGTCGTCCACCGGGGCGAGGTAGCCGATGGTGCGCCGGGCGCCGCTGCGCAGCGAGCGGGCCGACTGGTCGGGCTGGTAGCCGAGTTCGCGGATCGTCGCGGTCACCCGCTCCAGCGTTTCCGGACGGACCCGGTGCGGGGCGTTGAGTGCGTTGGAGACGGTCTGCCGGGACACCCCGGCCGCGCGGGCGACCTCCTCGATGGTGGTGGCGCCACGGCGCGGCCGGTGTGGTCCCTCGGGCATGCGGTCCTCCTGGAGTCGTCAGTCGCGGCGCAGGGTCAGCAGCCCGCCGCGTGGCACCGGGATCGGCTCCGCCCGGTCGAGCTCGACCTCGCCCTGCCGGACGATACGCCCCTGGGCGTCCTGCACGGTGGCGGCGGCGGTCCCGCTGCCGCCGGTCAGCCGGACGTCCGGGTCGGTGTCGGCGTTGGCCACCAGCAGGGTGCGCCAGCCGTCCCCGGAGGCGTCCACCGGCAGCGCGGCATACCGGGCCACCGCGACCGTCCCGTCGCCGAGGGCGGCGACCTGCGGGTAGCCGAGGTCCGGGCGGGCCGGCAGCAGTTCGCCGAGTTGCAGGGTCGCGGTGTGCTCGCGGAAGACGCCGAGCCAGAAGGCGATCGCCTCCCGCTGCGCGGTGCTCTGCGCGGCGAGGTCGACGGAGATCTGCGGCACCGAGAACAGCACGTTGATCAGGTGGCAGGCGACCTGCTCCGGTGGCTCGGCCGGGTGCCACATCAGCATGTCGGAGTGGACCGGGACGGGCCCGGCGGCGAGCCGCAGATCGATGGTGCGCTGCCGGTTCTCCTGCGGGCTGAGCGGACAGTCGGTGGCGCGGATCATGGTGACGTACGGCCACAGCCCCGGGCTGACGTACGGCTGGCGGTGCTCGACCATCGCCTCCGGGTTCGCGGCGGTGATCCGGCGCCGGACGGCCGCGAGCAGGAGCTCCACGCCCTCGTCCACGCCTGCGCAGTCCGCCCCGGGGCCGGGCTCGGCGACCTCCGCCCGCGCGAACCGGTCGACGAAGTCGACCTTCAGACCGTCCATGCCCCACTCCTCGACGGCACGGGCGAGCCGGTCGGTGAGGAAGTCGCGGACCTCGGGGTAGCGCGGGTCGGCGACGATCGCGCCCAGGTGTGCCGCGTCGGCGAGGGCGTAGCGGCCGAGCTTCTGGTACGCGGCGCTGTCCTTGCCGATGAACGGCAGCGCGTACCAGATCAGGTAGCGCACGCCGAGCTCGTGCACCCGGCGGACGTGGGCGGCGGTGTCGGGCAGCGACACCGGCTCCCAGTCGCCGCAGTGGGCGTAGCCCCGGGTGCGGTCGGCGGTCATCCAGCCGTCGTCCACGATGATCACGTCCAGGCCGAGCTCCTTGCCCAGCGCGGCCTGGGTCTCGACGCGCTCGGGCGTGATGTCCTGGTGCATCGAGTACCAGGTGGAGTAGGCGGGGCGACGGGCTGCCTCGGGGATGTCCGCGGCGCGGCCGCTGCCCCACCAGGCGGCGAGGTCGGCCAGGCAGCGGGCGAAGTGCCGCCCCGAGGTGTCGATCCGTACGGTGAGCCGGCCCGCGGCCTGGGCCCAGAACCGGAACTCGCCGGTCTCCTCGACCACTCCGGCCCCGGCCAGCACGTCGGCGCGCTCGGCGGCGAAGGCGCAGAGCGCGACGTCCCCGGTGCCGACCAGCGCGGCGATCGGGGCGCCGTCGGCCAGGCTCGTACGGCGCGGGGCGCTCCAGGCGGCGGGCAGCCAGCCGGTGCCGCGCGGCTCGGGTGTCCACAAGGCGGTGGCGTCCACGCAGGGCACCCGCCACTCGATCCGCAGTTCGCCCTTCCCTTCGGCGTTCACCTCGACCACTCCGTCGGCGACCGCCCGGGCGGTGGCCGCGCCACTCACCCTCAGGTCCAACCCCTCGGCGTACAGCGGACGCAGGCCGCTGGCGGCGGTGGGGGCGTGCGGTTCCCAGATGTCGTTCACGGTCTCGGACATGCTCAGCCTTTCGTGGCGCCGGCCAGCAGGCCGGAGATGAACTGCCGCTGGAGGACCAGGAAGAGGACCATCATCGGCAACGTGGACAGCGCGGTGCCGGTGAGGATCGCGCCGTAGTCGGTGGTGCTCTTGTTGCCGTACAGGGTCGCGAGGGCCACCGGCAGGGTGTGCATGTCCGGACTGCGCAGGGCGATCAGCGGCCAGACGAACTGGTTCCAGGAGCCCAGGAACAGGAAGATCGAGAGGGCTGCCAGGACCGGCCGCATGACCGGGACGACGACGCTCCACAGCACCCGGAACTCGCCCGCGCCGTCGACCCGGGCGGCGTCGAGCAGTTCGTCCGGCAGGCCGCTCAGCGACTGGCGCATCAGGAAGATCGCGAAGGGCACGCACAGGCCGGGCAGGATGATCGCCTGGTAGGAGTCGAGCAGCCCGAAGCTCATCATCATCTTGAACAGCGGCACCAGCATGACCTGTTCGGGCACCACGAGGGTGGAGAGCAGCAGTGCGAAGAGCAGCGTGCGGCCGCGGAAGCGGAACTTGGCGAAGGCGTAGCCGGCCAGCAGCGCGACGATCAGCGCGCCGGCCGTCTGGACTCCGGCCACCAGCAACGAGTTCCCGATCACCCGGAGCAGCCCGATCCGGCGCTGGAGCCGGTCCAGGTTGTCACCGAGGTGGCTTCCGGGGAGCAGTGCGGGCGGCCAGTCGAAGATCTCGGTGTCCTTCCGGGTGGTGGCGATCACCAGCCAGTAGAACGGACCGACGGACAGGCCGGTGACGGCGGCGAGGAGGAAGGTCAGCGGCCAGCCCCGCAGTTTCTTGAGGTTCACGTGTCCTTGTCCCCCATCAGGCGCATCTGGACCGCGCCGAGCACCGACACCAGCAGGGTGAGCGCGTAGGCGATGGCGGAGGCGTAGCCGAAGTCGAAGTAGCGGAAGCCGTTCTGGTACAGGTACATGGAGACGGTGAGGCTCGCGTTGTCCGGGCCGCCACCGGTCAGCACGTACGGCTCGTCGAACAGTTGGAGCGTGCCGATGGTGGACAGCACGACGGTGAACAGCAGGACCGGGCGCAGCGCCGGGACGGTGATGGCCGTGAAGCGGCGGACCGGCCCGGCGCCGTCGACCATCGCGGCCTCGTACAGCTCCCGGGGGATGGACTGCAGGCCGGCCAGGTAGATGACGGCGTTGTAGCCGGTGTAGTGCCAGGTGAGCACCAGGACGACCGACATCCGGGCCCAGAACGGCTGGCCGAGCCAGTCGACGGTGGGCAGGCCGCCCGCGTCGAGCAGCCAGTTGACCGCGCCGTCGTCGGTCCTGAGCAGGAAGGCGAACATCACGCCGGTGGCGACCAGGCCGGTGACGGCGGGCATGAAGACGCCGAGTCGCCACACCGCGCGCCAGCGCACCAGGGCGGAGTTGATGCCGACGGCCATCAGCAGGGCCAGGCCGAGCATCAGCGGGACCTGCACGACGAGGATCTCGCCGGTGTTGCGCAGGGCCGTCCAGAACAGCGGGTCGTCCAGCAGGCGGCGGTAGTTGGCGAGTCCGGCGGCGCGGGTGGCGGTGCCGGATCCGGTGGTGAAGGAGAGCAGCAGCGAGTCGACGACCGGGTAGGCCTTGAACACGCCGAAGGTGAGCAGGGCGGGGGCGAGCAGCAGGTACGGCAGGGCGGCGCGGCGCCACCGGGGGCTACGGCGGGACCGTACGACGTCCTTGGTGAGCTGCTTGGCGAGCTCCTTGGCAGGGGCGGCGGACGGGGTGGCGGCGGTCATGCGATGCCGCGTCCGGTCTGCTGGGCGAGCTGTTTGGCGGCGTCCTGGAGGACGGCGGCGGGGTCGCCGCCCTTGAGGAAGACCTTGGTCTGGGCGTCGCTGGCGAGCTTGAGGGCGCGGGCGTAGTCCCCGGAGTAGTTGGTCGGGTCGCCGCCGTCGACGGCCAGGTCGGCGAAGGTCTTCAGGACGGGCTGGCCGCCGAAGTACGGGTGGGGCGCTGCGTACATCGGGCCGGTGTAGGCCGCGGTGAGTGCGGGGAAGACGCCGCCGGCGTCGAACATGCTGTTGACGGAGTCGGGGCGGGTGAGCGCGTACTCGACGAACTTCCAGGCGGCGCGACGGCGCGGGCTGGAGGCGGCGACGGCGAGGTGGGTGGAGTTGACCAGGGCGGTGCGCTTGCCGCCCGGGGTGACGGCCGGGGGCTTGGCGAGGCGCCAGTTGCCGCTCTGGTCGGCGAACTTGGACTCCAGGTAGTGCGCGGCCCAGGCGGGCATCGGGGCGACGGCGAGCTTGCCCGCCTTCATCGCGGTGGCCCAGCCCTGGTCGCCGGGGGCGTCGGCGACCAGGCCGGCGTCCTCCAGGCGCTTGACGGTGGCGAGGGCGCGCACGCCCGGCTCGGAACCGAGGGTGATCCGGCCCTGGAGGTCGAAGTAGAACGCGCCCTGGAGCTGCATGAGGGACTGCAGGAAGTCCAGGTCGGGGCCCGGGTTGGCGGCCTTGTTGATGCCGATGAGGGAGATGCCCGGGTTGGCGGCCTTGAAGCGGTCGGCGACGGCTATCAGGTCGTCCCAGGTGGCGAGGGTGGTGGGGTCGATGCCCGCCTTGTCGAAGTAGTCCTTGCGGTAGAAGAAGCCGAGCGGGTTGACCTCCCAGGGCAGTGCGTAGACGTGGCCGTCCTTGCCGGTGACGACGGGCCACAGGCCCTTGGCGAACTTGTCCTTGTGCGCGTCGGCACCGTACCCGGAGAGGTTGGCCAGGCCGCCGGGGAACTTCTCCAGGTAGCCGGGCAGGTAGTCGCAGCCGATGTGCAGCACGTCGCCGAGGCCCTGGCCGCCCGCCGCGAGACCGACGGTGATCTTGTCCCAGATCGCCGGGTTGCCGATGTCCTGCACGTCGACCTTGATGCCGGGGTTGTCCTTCTCGAAGGCCGGGACGACTCCACGCAGGGCGGCGGCGGCCGTGGCCCAGGACCAGACGGTGACGGTGCCGGTGTCGGCGTCCCCGCCCGAGCCGCCGCCCGAGCCGGAGCCGCCACAGGCCGCCAGGGTGCCGCCGGCAGCCAGGGCGAACAGGCCTGCTCCGGAGGCGCGGAGCAGGTCGCGACGGGAAAGGTGTGACATTGCATTCCTCCCGATGGGGTGGCGCTGAGCGGAGACGGAGGCAAGGTAACGCTCGGGGTGTGGGTTTGAACGTTCAAACACACAAAACAGATCAGAACTCAACAGGTTCGCACGAGCGAAGACAGCAAACGCCCGCCCTCCCCGCGCCGTCAACCCCGGGCGCGCGGAGAACGAGCTCCGCAACCGTTCCGTTATGACCGATCGCCGGAACGGGCCGAGCACGGTGACCGGCGTGGTCCTGCTGGCCCTGGGCGCGGCGGTGGCCGCAGGCCTGTGACGGCCGCCGCCGGTGCCCTGAGGCCGCCGCCTGGGTGCCGCCGGCTCAGCCGAGCACGACCGGCGCGCCCGTCAATTCCACGCCAGCGCGCCGCAGTTCGACGACTGCCGCGTCCGTGGTGTCGGTCGCCACGCCCGCCGTGTAGTCCAGCAGCACGCGGGTGTCGAAGCCGGCCTTGACCGCGTCCAGGGCGGTGGCCTTGACGCAGTGCTCGGTGGCGATGCCGACCACGTCGACCGCGTCCACACCCCCGGTCGTGCAGCCAGTCGGCGAGCGGGGTGCCGTCGGCCGTGAAGCCCTCGAAGCCGCTCTTGGAGGCGGAGCGCGCGCCCTTGAAGAACACCTCGTCCACCGCGCCGGCCTCGACGGCGGGCGTGAAGGCGGGGTGGAACTCGCCGCCCCCGGTGCCGACCACGCAGTGCACCGGGAAGGAGTCGCGGAAGTCCGGGTGCTCGGAGAAGTGGCCGCCCGGGTCGATGTGGTGGTCCCGGGTGGCGACCACGCGGGACCAGCCCCCGCGCGCCGGGCCCTGGACCAACTCGGCGATCGCCCGCGCCCGGTCGGCACCACCGCCGACCGGGACGCTTCCGCCCTCGCAGAAGTCCTTCTGCACATCGACCACGATCAGCGCGCGAGCCATCGGCCGTCCTTTCCTCAGGGGTTGGGTTCCCACGGATTCGCCGCCCAGCTCGGCGGGTTGATGGGCCGTGGACGAAGGGGCCGCGCAGGCGTTCACCCGAACGGGTTTCGGGCACTCGGGCGGCCTTCGGGCGGGGCCGACCGTGCGGATCGGGCGGGAGAACTGATTTCCGACCAGCCATTGAGGCCGGACTGCTCACACGCCTACACTCACGCCCGTCCGTGACCTTGCGTCCCGGAGATCCCCCATCACCCACGTACCCGGTGTCGTTCGATCCGACCCGGGTCCCGGGCCGATGTCCCCCAATCAACCCTCATGGAGGACTACTTGAAGGCTCGAACCATACGCGGCATGCTCCTGGCGGGTGTGAGCAGCCTGGCCCTCGCGGCCTCCGGCGCGCTCGCCGTCCCGACGGTCGGCAGCGTCATGGCCACCGGCTACCCGGCGGTGCACCCCGCGGTGGCCGACTACAGCCAGGTGTCGACCGGCGCCACTCCCCCCACCCAGGCGCAGTGCGCGAGCGCGGGCCGCCGCTGCTTCAGCCCGCAGGCGATCAGGGCCGCCTACAACCTGGGCCCGCTGTACGCCAACGGCTATGACGGTCGAGGCCAGACGATCGCCATCTTCGACTCGTACGGCAGCGACACCATGGCGCACGACCTGCACGTCTTCGACCAGGCCTTCGGTGTCAACGCGATGTGCGGCGAGGAGGGCGTGACCTGCCGGCCGGGCATGCCGACCTTCAGCGAGCTGCACGTCCAGGGTTCGCCGGGCACCACCGCGCCGCCGTCCACCAGCCAGGGCACCGGCCAGGAGAGCAAGGCCGCCTGGGCGCTGGAGGTCGCGCTCGACGTCGAGACCGCGCACGCCATGGCCCCCGGTGCCAACATCCTGCTGGTCTCCACGCCCACTGCGGAGACGCTCGGCGTCCAGGGCTTCCCCGCCCTGATGGACGCCGAGCAGTACGTGGTCGACCACCACCTGGCGAACGTCATCTCGCAGTCCTTCGCCTCCTCCGAAGGAGCGTTCGGCAGCGCCCAGTCGATCGAGCCCCTGCGGCACGCCTTCAAGTCGGCGGCCCTCAACGGCATCACGGTGCTCGGCTCCTCCGGCGACAACGGCACGGCTGGCTCGACGAAGACCCCGGTGAAGTCGGGCGGCACCACCCTCCCGGACCCGGCGGTCGAGTGGCCGGCCTCCGACCCGCTGGTGACCGGCGTCGGCGGCACGTACCTGTGCACCGACCCCAACGCGACCGGGAACCGGGCCGTGGACAGCACCGACAACCCGGGCAAGTGCCAGGCCAACCCCGGTGCGGCCGAGGTCGGTTGGACATTCGCGGGCGGCGGGTTCAGCCAGGTCTTCGACAAGCCCGCCTACCAGTCGGCGCTGCCCGCCGGCTCCACCCCGATCGCCGCCAAGCGCGGCGTGCCGGACGTGTCCCTGCAGGCCGCCCCCGGCACCGGCGCGCTGGTCTACCTGTCGCTGCCGCCGGACGGCTCCTCCGGCCTCAACTGCGGTGGCACGCCGTGCAGCACGGGCTGGTACGACATCGGCGGCACCTCGCTCTCCTGCCCGCAGTGGGCCGGCCTGGTCTCCATCGCGGACCAGATCAACGGCGGCGGCCTCGGCCAGATCAACCCGGCCCTGTACAAGCTGAGCACCGACCCTGCCAAGTACGCGGCCGACTTCAACGACGTGACCCTCGGCAACAACACCGCCGACCCGACCGTCCCGGGCTACCCCGCCACCACCGGCTGGGACCCGATCACCGGCCTCGGCACCCCCAACGCGGCGAACCTGCTGCCCGACATGGTCAGCGCCGCCCACACCGGGTGATTCCGACTGACTGCGCTGCGCCCCGTCGAGCCCTGGCTCGGCGGGGCGAAGCCGTGCGGGCGGCACACGCTGCCAAACCGAATGACGGGACACAGGAGGGATCGCCGGTGCTCACCGGTACCACGACGAGACCTGTCGCCGTACTGGTCAACGGGCTTCCCGGCGCGGGGAAGTCGACCCTGGCGCGCGCCCTGTCCCGCTGCCTCGCGCTGCCGCTGTTCAGCAAGGACGTCATCAAGGAGGCCCACGCCGATGTGCTGGGCGCCGAACGCTCCGACGCGCCGCAAGGACGCTGGAACGCTTCGCTCGGCGCCGCGGCGAGCGAGACGATGTGGGCGCTCCTGGCGGACGCGCCCGCCGGCGCCGTCCTCGAATCCTGCTGGCCGAGCAGTGTTCGCGACTTCGTGCTGCGGGGCCTGAACCGCGCCGGCAATCCCGCCACGGTGGAACTCTGGTGCGACGTCCCGCTGGAGACCGCCCGGCGCCGCTTCGAGGCGCGCCATCCACGGCACCCGATCCACGGTGCCCTGCTGACGGCCGACGACTGGGAGCACTGGCGCCGCACGGCCCTCCCGCTCCGGGTCGGCCCGACCCTCCGCGTCGACACCACCGGGCCGGTCGGCATCCAGGCGGTCATCGACTGGATCGAAACAGCGAAGCGCACCGGGCCCGACGACGTCCTCCACGAATAAGACTGGAGGCTGATCCGGCGCTGGTGCGGCGCCCGCCCGTCCGCTCGCCGTCCTGGCAGGATGGCCGCATGGAACGTGTGCTTGGAATCGGTGGGTACTTCCTACGGGCCGCCGATCCGACCGCCCTGAGCGCGTGGTACCGCGACCGCCTGGGGCTGGACGCCGACGAGTACGGCCTGTGGCGGCAGGCGCCCGGGGCGACGGTATTCGCGACCTTCGACGCCGAGACCGACCACTTCGGGTCCCGCGCCCAGCAGACCATGCTCAACTTCCGGGTCCGCGACCTGGATGCGATGCTCGCGCAACTGCGGGCCAGGGGAGCGGACGTCGCCGAGGAGACCCAGGACATGGAGGGCGTCGGCCGCTTCGGCTGGGTCACCGACCCCGAGGGCAACCGCATCGAGCTCTGGCAGCCCGTCTGACCGCGAATCCGCCCGCAGCAGCACCGCGCGGGAAGTCGGCTGGGCCGACTTCCCGCGCGGTGCTCCGCCCCCAGCGTGCACAGTCCCTCACTTGTCATGCGCGGCAGCGTCGAACGGCCTGTGCCTCGGCTCGTTCGACCGTCGCTCGCCCGTGGACGTGGACCAGGGCCAGGTGGAACAGTGCCGGGGCTGTCGGGGCCCAGCGGTGGATGCGGTCGGGGTGCAGCAGGTATCCGGCCACCGTGGTCGCGCGGAAGGGAACGTAGTCGATGGTCTCGTGTTCCCACCGGTCCGCGACCCCTCGGCTCAGCCGGGCCTGGAGGCCCTGGCCGGTCAGCTCGTTCAGGCGCGCGTAGAAGTGGGCGCTCCACTGACGCTTCTCCACGTCCAGCACGAAGGCCAGGAGTTCGAGCGAGTACTCGTGCGGCTCCAGGGACAGTTCCTCCCGCATGCCGCGCCGGGCGACGGCGTGGAGGACCGGTGCGCTCCTGCCGGACGAATCGATCTGCCGTGACACGCCCTCGTTGACGGAGGAGTTCCAGGTGCCCGGCGCCACCCGGACCCGGTCGCTGCGCCGGCTCACGACCAGCATGTCGTCGGCGGTCACCACGGCGACGTTGACGCCCAGGCTGCACTGCAGGAACGCCGGTGCCTCCAGCGGGCGGTCGGGGTCGAGGTACCGGGAGCGCAGTGTGGTCCCGTCGGGCAGCCGACGGTCGAGCTGCTGGGCAGCGAGGAAGGTGTAGTAGTCCGTGGGCCGCAGTCGCAGGCGGACCTCCGGCTGCTCCTCGACGGGCGTCCGGGAGATGTCGAACGACTCGACCGCGTACCGGAGGCCGTTCCAGATCGGCGTTCGTCCCTCCTCCTGGAGGCGGCTGCTCTCGGCCTCTATCTCGGCCCACCAGTGCGCTATCTCACCCGGGAGCCTGGTCTCGCCGTCCAGGACCTGGATGTGAACGCCCTCGGCGGGGATGGGGTGTTCGCCGTCGCCCTCGACGATCAGCGCCGGTGTGTGGAGTGGGCCCAGCGAGAAGGTCGTCCACACGGGACTGTGCTCCGTCTTGGACCGAAGGCTTCGAACCGCGACGGACGAACGCCTGCGCACCTTGAACCATGCGTCCTGCAAGGGCTGTTGGAACAGCACCGCGAACAGCATCCCGATCACGGCGCCGGCAACGCCGTTGACCACGTCCAATCCACCCATGCGGCCGAGCGTAGCGGGGGTGGCCAGGCCCCGCGGGATCTTCGCGCTTCCGTTATCCCCCGGGCCTCAGGGGCCGACTTCGCGCAGGCGGAAGTCCTCGACCGTCTCGCGGCGGATCAGCAGGCGGGCGCGACCGTCCTTCACCGCGGCCACGGCGGGGCGGCCGACCAGGTTGTAGCCCGAGGCCATCGACAGTTGGTACGCCCCGGCCGCAGGCACGGCCAGGAGGTCCCCGGGCCGCAGGTCGGCGGGCAGCACCGCGTCGCGCACCAGGACGTCGCCGGCCTCGCAGTGGCGGCCGACCACGTCGACCCGGGCCGAGCCCGCGTCTGAGCGGCGGCCCACCAGGCGCACGCTGTACTGCGATCCGTACAGCGCGGGGCGCGGGTTGTCGCTCATTCCGCCGTCCACGGCTACGAAGGTGCGACCGTCCGCCGTGTGCTTCACCGACAGGATCCGGTAGACCGCCACTGCCGCCGGTCCTGCGATGGCACGGCCCGGTTCGACGATCAGGCGCGGCACCTCCAACCCCGTCTCGGCGCAGCGCACCGCGACCCGGTCGGTCACCCGTACCGCGAACTCGGCGAGATCGAACTCCGCGTCCCCGGGCAGGTACTTGATGCCGTGGCCGCCGCCGAGGTCCAGCTCGGACAGTTCCACGCCGTACCGGTCCCGGATCTCCGCGAGCAGGCGAACCAAAGCGTCGACTGCCTGGAGGAACGGTGCGATCTCGGTGATCTGGGAGCCCAGGTGGCAGTGCAGTCCGGCGAGTTCCAAGCCGGGCTGGTCGAGCACCCGGACGATCGCGTCCGTCGCGTCGCCGCCCTCGATCGGGAAGCCGAACTTCTGGCCGCCGAGGCCGGTTTGGACCGCCGTGTGGTGTCCGGCGGCGATCCCGGGGACGACCCGGACCAGCACCTTCTGCGGGGTGTCAGCCGCCACCAGCGCCGCAAGCCGGGCGATCTCGGCCGGGCCGTCAATCACAATCCGTCCGACCCGCAGGCGCCGCGCCAACCGTAGCTCCTCGGGGGACTTGGCGTTGCCGTGCAGCAGGATCCGCTGCGCCGGGAAGCCAGCGGACACCGCCAGCCACAGTTCGCCGGAGGAGCAGACGTCCAGACCGAGACCCTCCTCCGCCACCCAGTCGGCCATCGCGCTGCACAGGAAGGCCTTGGCCGCATACAGCACCTCGGTGTGTGGCAGCGCCCGCCGGTAGGCCCGCGCCCGGGCGCGCACCTCGCCCTCGTCCACCACATACAGCGGGGTGCCGAACCGCTCGGCGGCCTCGGCCAGCCCGACCCCGCCGACCAGCACCTCGCCGCCCGGACCGGGCCGCGCCGAGGCCGGCCAGGGGCCGCCGAGCGCGTCGGCAGGGGCGGTGGTGACGGGAGGGACGGTGAGCTGGGTCATGGCGGCTACTCCTACGAAAAGTCGAGAGATGTGGTGGGTCAGTCTTCGTAGTGCATCGCGAACCGGCAGTGCGCCGGGCGGGTCCGAGCGTGGTAAGTGGCCGGCTCCGGCGGCTCGGGCTGGTCCTGGAGTCCGGCGGCGGGCACCAGGCGGATGGCGCGCTCCAGCGGCTGGCCGAGCTGGTCGACGTCGATGACGGTGGTGGCGGTGGTCACGGCGGGCTCCTCGGGTCTGTGGCGCGGGCCGTCGTCCGGTGGCCCTCGGTTCCAGTGGAGACCCTCCGTACGCCGATGGCACCCGGCCTTGACGCACGGCCTACGCGTCGGGGGCGTACCTTGACGACTTCCTGACATGCCCCTCATCCCAGGCATTGGAACGACCGTTCGTGCAGGTCGGAGCCCGGATCGAACATGCTGTCAGGGAACTGTCAAGGATGGCCGTTTCCCCGCCAAGCATGCGTCAAGACGTGTGTGGTGGACGGAGTTCCGGTGGTGGGCTGTCGGCCGTCCCCGTCGCCACGAGCCCGCCGCCCCGCCGCCCCCGCGTCAGGGCGCCCCGGAAGGTCCCCCGAGACGATGCGCCGTTCGGCCCTCACCACACCGGATGCCACCCGAACCGACTGGTTCCGTCGCCCAGCCTCCGCACCCGAGCAACCACCGGAGCATCCGAGCCACCGCCCGTCCTCACCCAGAGGCCGCCGCCGGCTGATCACCCGCCGACAGCTGGCCGAGGCCCTGCCCGCCGCCGTCCGCAAGCTCCACCCACGCGTGATGACGCGCAACCCGGTGATGCTCGTGGTCGAGACCGGCTCGGCGCTCACCACCATCAGCGCGGTGATCCACCCGAGCGTCTTCGCCTGGGTGATCTCCTTCTGGCTCTGGCTGACCGTGCTGTTCGCCAACCTCGCCGAGGCCGTGGCCGAGAGCCGGGGCAAGGCGCAGGCCGACTCGCTGCGCCGCGCCCAGGCCTGGACGACGGCCCGGCGACTGCTGCACTGGCGGGTCGGCACCCGCGACCGACGTCACGAGGTCATCCCCGCCGAGCAGTTGATGCTGCACGACATCGTGCTGGTGTCGGCCGGCGAGGTCATCCCGCAGGACGGCGAGGTGGTCGAGGGCGTCGCGAGCGTCGACGAGTCGGCGATCACCGGGGAGTCCGCACCCGTCATCCGCGAGTCCGGCGGCGACCGTACGGGCGTCACCGGAGGCACGAAGGTGCTCTCCGACCATCTGATCGTGCGGGTCACCTCGCGGCCCGGGCAGAGCTTCGTGGACCGGATGATCGCCCTGGTCGAGGGCGCCAACCGGCAGAAGACCCCGAACGAGATCGCGCTGAACATCCTGCTCGCCTCGCTGACCATCGTCTTCCTGCTCTCGGTGATCTCGCTCCAGCCGATGGCCATCTACGCGCACGCGCCGCAGACCACCGTCGTGCTGGTCGCGCTGATGGTCGCGCTCATCCCGACCACGATCGGCGCGCTGCTGTCCGCGATCGGCATCGCCGGGATGGACCGGCTGGTTCAGCGCAACGTGGTCGCGCTCTCCGGCCGGGCGGTGGAGGCCGCCGGGGACGTGGACGTGCTGCTGCTGGACAAGACCGGCACCATCACCCACGGCAACCGTCGGGCCGTCGCGCTGCACCCGCTGCCCGGTGCGACCATGGAACAGCTCGCCGAGGCGGCCCAGTTGGCGTCCGTCGCGGACGAGACCCCGGAGGGGCGTTCACTGATCGAGTTGACGAACCGTCAGTACTGGGTGCCGCCGAGGGCTCCCGGCGAGCTGGGCGAGCAACTGCCCGTCCCGTTCACCGCGCACAGCCGGATGAGCGGCGTCGACCTGCGCTGGCCGGACGGCAACAGCTGTCTGATCCGCAAGGGCGCGGCCGCCGCCGTCGCCCGCTGGGTGGTGGACTCCGAAGGACGCATCCCCATGGAGGCCAAGCCGCTGGTCGACCGGATTGCCGAGGCCGGCGGCACCCCGCTGCTGGTCGCCGTGCACGACCGGCACGGCGCCCGGGCGCTGGGCGTGGTCGAGCTCAAGGACGTGGTCAAGGAGGGCATCGCCGAACGTTTCGCCGAGCTGCGGCGGATGGGCATCCGCACCGTCATGGTCACCGGTGACAACCCGCTGACCGCCAAGGCGATCGCGGAGGAGGCGGGGGTGGACGACTTCCTCGCGGAGGCCACCCCCGAGGACAAGCTCGCCCACCTGCGGCGCGAGCAGGCCGCCGGGAACATGGTCGCGATGACGGGCGACGGCACCAATGACGCCCCGGCGCTCGCCCAGGCCGACGTCGGGGTCGCGATGAACTCCGGCACCCCGGCTGCCAAGGAGGCCGGCAACATGGTCGACCTGGACTCCAACCCGGCGAAGCTGATCGACATCATCCGAGTGGGCAAGCAACTCCTCATCACCCGGGGCGCGTTGACCACCTTCTCGATCACCAACGACGTGGCCAAGTTCTTCGCGATCATCCCCGCGATGTTCGCGAACGCCTACCCCGGACTGCACCACCTCAACATCATGGGCCTGCACAGCCCCACCTCGGCGATCGCCTCCGCGATCATCTTCAACGCGCTGATCATCATCGCGCTGATCCCGCTGGCGCTGCGCGGCGTGCGCTACCAGCCCGCCTCCGCGACCGACCTGCTCCGGCGCAACCTGCGGGTGTACGGGCTGGGCGGGCTGGTCCTGCCGTTCCTCGGGATCAAGGCGATCGACCTGCTGATCCAGTTCGTGCCGGGACTGGGCTGAGGGTCCGCGACCGGTGGACCTGTCAGGAGGGCGTCAAGATGCGTGCGACCGGCGTCATGACGGTGTCAGCGGCGGTACGGACGGTGCTGTTCCGGGGTTCACTGGAGGCATCCGAAGCAAGGAGTACCGAACCGGCGGAACTCGACCGGAGTGAGCTACCGAAGAGACGGAGGCGAACGGCCATGACCGGCACGATGACCAGCACATCCCGAGTGATCGTCGGCCTGAGCGGATCACTGAGCAGTCTGGCCGCCCTCTACCACGCCGTCGGCGAGGCGGCCCGGAACGAGGCCGTGCTGGTGCCCGTCGCCGCGTGGACGGCGGACGACAAGGACGGCCTGCGCCCGCTCTCCGAACTGGAGCACGCAGCCCGGCGCCGCCTGGACATCGCCTTCGAGCAGGCCTACGGCGGCTACCCGGCCGGACTGGTCATCCACCCGCTGGTGGTGAACGCCGAGCCGGGGCACGCCCTGGTCGCCGCCGTCAGCGGCCCGGACGACCTGCTCGTCCTGGGCGCCACCACCCGGCGCGGCCTCGACCGGCTGCGCGGCGGCTCGGTGGCCCGGCACTGCCGGCACCGGGCCGGCTGCCGGGTGGTCGAGGTCTCGCCCTCGGCGCTGCTGACCCGGCTGGAACTGCCCGCCCGCACCGGGGCGCCGCTGCCGCTGCTCGCACGCTGACGCTACGAGGCGTCCGCCAGGTGGGAGCTGAGCCAGGTCAGCGAGGGCGGGAGCAGCCGGTTCCAGGTGGTGAAGTTGTGTCCGCCGGCGTCCACCGTCGCCTGAGCCACCACCAGGGGCGGACGGGCGGCCGCCGCGAAGGCCGTGGAGTCGGCGTAGGTGCTGCCGTCCTGCTTGCTGTCGGCGAGCAGCACCGCGAGCGCGGGCATCGGCAGGTGAGCCAGGCGCCAGTTGAGGTTCGCCTCGTCGCGGCGCTGCTGGCTGCCGCCGAAGAGATCGCCGGTGGTCACGTCGTCCGCCGCCTTGAAGTAGCCGGAGAGCGAGACCGCGGCCGGGAAGACCGCCGGGTGCACCATGCCGAGCTTGACGGCGCAGTAGCCGCCGGTGGAGTCACCCATGACGCCCAGGCTGTCCGCGCCGACCAGCACCCGGTAGGAGGCCCGCAGGTCGGCGGGCACGTCGGCGGTGAAGTAGGTCTTCGCCTGCGGGCCGTTCGGGACGTCCTCGCACTCGCTGTCCCGGGGCATGCTGGGCGAGGGCCGCATCAGCACCAGGACGGTGGGGTTCATCGTCCCCTTGCGCAGCAGGTCGAGTTCGGTGGCCGGGTAGCGCAGCTTGGTGACCAGGTTCGTGGCGTCCCCGGGGAAGCCGGTCATCACCAGCACGGCCGGGAAGTGCCTGCCCTCGTTGCCGGGCCTGAAGTACTGCGGCGGCAGGTAGACGTACCCGTCGGTGCTCAGGCCGGTGGTGGTGCCGGGCAGCCGGACCTTGTCGAGCCGGCCGATCCGGGCCGGGTCGCGGCCGACCGGGCCGGCGCCGGTGATCTCCGCCGTGCCCAGCAGCTGCACCCCGGCCGGGGTGCCGGCCGGGGTGCCCGCTCCGCCCGTACCGCCGCCGGCGCCCTGGATGACGCCGGCGCCGCGCTCATGCCCGAGCAGGTCGGACCAGCTGCTGTAGAAGACGAAGTAGTCGTTGACGGCGAGCCCGAGGGTGGCGAGCAGGGTCAGCTGGGTGACGGCGATGGTGCCGAGGCGCAGGAACATCGCGGGCCAGCTGCGGACGGCGAGCTTGGGCCAGACCCAGAGCGTACCGAGCACCGTGGCCACCGCGAGCAGTGCCGTCAGCGCCAGCAGTTTGTGACTGGTGAGTCCCATCCGTCCCGGCCTCCTCTACCACTGTGGACCACCGGCCGGGAAAGCGGCGCCCCCTACTCAGGGTAACCCCGGCATCACTCTCGCCTCTCGCCGGTCGGCCAGCGCCTGCCACACCTGGCCGCGCAGGAACGGCGGGCCGGTGAAGCGGATGCCGATGGCGTCGCGCATCCTGGTCACCCCGCTCAGGTCCATGTCGCCCCACCTCCCCCGGCCGGTCTCCAGGTCGGTCCGCATGCCAACTTCGACAACACTGTCGAAGTTGGCATGGACGGGCTATGCTGTCGACGGGTCCGAAGGCGAGTCCCCGCCCCGTTGACGTCCGCACCACCCCGGCGCGCCCGACCGGAAGGAGGCGGGACCCATGGACCGCAGGAGTACGGCTCGCGACCACGCCCACGTCCGCTCCCGACCCCCCGAGTCCACCTCCGGCAGAACTCGGCTTCCCCGGTGACTTCCTGACGGAGCGGCAACTCAACGGCCGGTCTTCCACCGCCTGATCGTCCGGGCGTGCCCCGGGCCGCTCGCCGCCGTTGTACGGAAGGTGAGTCGCCGCACCCGCCCCCGACCCCCGGCCCCCGGCCCCGGCCCCGGCCCCGGCCGAGGAGGAGGTTCCCCATGACGACGTCCCGGCTCTTCCCGCGCCCGCGCGACGCGGCGGTGCTGCTCACCGTCCTCGGGCTGCTCGTCCTGGAGGAGGTCGCCCTCGGCATGGCGGAGGAGGAGGACCGCCCGGTGATCGGCGGCGTCCTGATCGGCGTCTCCTGTTCCGGGCTCCTGCTGGTCGGCGCGGTGCTGTTCAGCCGCTGGCTCGACACCCGCCGCCCGCTCCCGCTGCCGCCGCTCGGCCCCAACGGGCGCGAGTACAGCGCCCGCGCGCTCGAAGGCTTCCCGATGGAGGCCGTCCGCCCCCTGCTGCTCGCCGAACACGCCCCTCAGCTCGGCCAGTTGTACTCGGCCTGGATGCTCGCCAAGGCCGGCCGCCCGGCCGCGTGGATCGCCCGGCGGCTCGACATCCCCCTCGACGCCGTCCGGCTCCTGGCCGACGCCGCCCGCGCACACACCGGCACCCGGCCGCTGCCCGGGCCGTGACCCCCGGACCGTGATCGCAGCGGCGTCGGCCCCGGCACCGCAACGCGCGGTGCCGGGGCCGACGTTCGGGCACGAGGTCAGCTCTCGTGGGTCGAGGCGTCGTCGATCAGGAACGTGGTGGTCGGGGTCGTACCGGTCTCGTGGGAGACCAGCTTGAGGCCGATGGTGGTCCCCCAGCCGACCTGCCCGATGACCGGGGAGAGGTCCACCGACTGGAACTGGTAGCCGTTGGTCGGGTTCTGGTTGCTCCAGGTCTGCTGGGGGCGCCGATCACCACGCCGGTCGACTCCTGGCCGCCCCTGTAGGTGACCTGGAGTCGTACTGGGGGTACCCCCTCACCGCCGCCGGAGCCAGACCGCCCAGGTCAGCACCGAGCAGAACACGTACGCCGCCAGGAACCCCAGGTACGCGGTGTCCCCGTTGTGGCTGGCCTGGAAGGACTGCCGGAAGGCCAGGTTCACCAGCACCCCGCCGAAGGCCCCGATCGCCCCGGCGAGCCCGATCAGCGCCCCGGCCCGCCGCCGGGACTCGGCCTCGGCACCATCCGGGTCGGCTCCGGCCGCGACGCTCTTCCGGGCGATCGACTGGAAGTGGGCGGGGATCATCTTGTACGTCGAGCCGTTGCCGATCCCGCTGAGCACGAACAGCGCGATGAACCCCGCCAGGAACAGCGGCAGTGAGCCCGCCCGGGAGGCCGCCAGCACGACCGCCGTCCCGACCCCCATCGCGACGAAGGTCGCCAGCGTGACCTTCGCGCCCCCGTACCGGTCGGCGAGCCGCCCGCCGACCGGCCGCAGCAGCGAGCCGAGCAGCGGCCCGAGGAAGGTGAGCGCGGCGGCCTTGACCGGGGTGTCGAAGCGCTCATGGAACTGCACCTGCAGCACCTGCCCGAAGGCGAAGCCGAACCCGATGAAGGAGCCGAAGGTGCCGATGTACAGCGTGGAGACCGCCCAGCCGTACGGGTCGCGGGCGACCTCGCGCAGCGCCCGCCCCTCCCCCGAACTCGCCGCCGTGGCCGGCAGGTTGTCCATCTTCCACCAGGCCCCGGCCGCCGCCAGCACGATCAGCGGCAGGTAGACCAGCGGCAGCAGCCGGGGATGGGCGGCGCCGGCGGTGGCCAGCACCAGCAGCCCGAGCAGCTGGACGGCCGGGACGCCGAGGTTGCCGCCGCCCGCGTTGACGCCGAGCGCCCAGCCCTTGAGCCGGTGCGGGTAGAAGGCGTTGATGTTGGCCATCGAGGAGGCGAAGTTGCCGCCGCCGACCCCGGCCACGCAGGCCACCGCGAGCAGCGTCCCGTACGACACGCCGGGCTCCAGCACCACGGCCGCCAGCGCGGTCGGCACCAGCAGCAGCAGCGCGCTGATCACCGTCCAGTTGCGCCCGCCGAACCGGGCGACGGCGAAGGTGTACGGCAGCCGCAGCAGCGCGCCGAGCGCGGTGGGCAGGGCGGTGAGGGTGAACTTCCCCGCCGTGTCGATGTGGTACTGGGGCCCGAGGAAGAGCACCAGCACCGACCAGAGGCTCCACACCGAGAAGCCGATGTGCTCGGAGAGCACGGAGAAGACCAGGTTGCGCCGGGCGATCCGGGCCCCGCCGCGCGCCCAGAACTCCTCGTTCTCCGGGTCCCAGCCGCTGAGTGCGGCGGGCGTTCTCGCTTCGAGGACGGTCGTCATGCCATCGCCTCGCCGTCGAAAGCCCTGACCGGCCAGCGCCGCAGCACGGCGGGGGTTCCGTCGGGGGCGGTGTCCTCGTCCAGGCATCGCCCGTCGGTGAGGTCGTAGACCTGCTTGTACATCGGCGAGATGAGGGTCGGCCGCTCGCCGCGGCTGCCGATCAGGCCGCGGGAGAGGACGGGGGCGCCGCTGAACGGGTCGAGGTTGTCGACGGCGTACAGCTCCCCGGCGCGGTCGCGGAAGAGGGCGACCTGTCCGGTGTCGGGGAGCAGCACCGCGACGCCGCGGCCGGGTTGGAGGTCGGCGAGGGAGCAGACGGTCTGCCAGCGGGTGCCGTCGTGGATCTGTACGGTCACGGGGTGAGCACCTCCAGTCGGGCCCCGGCGACCAGCACCGGGGCGTTGAGGGTGTGGCCGGCCTCGCCGGGGCGGGCGGGGCGGATCTGGCCGCGTTCGGGGACGAAGGTCACGGCGGGGTCGGGGGTTCCGGGGGCGTTGACGAAGGAGGAGAAGCGCCGCAGCCGCTCGGGGTCGGCCAGCGTCTCGGCCCATTCGTCCTGGTAGCTGCCGATGTGGCGGGCCATCAGTTCGTCCAGCTCGGCGGCGATGCCGAGCGAGTCGTCGAGGACCACGGCCCGCAGGTGGTCGAGGCCGCCCTCCAGCCGCTCCAGCCAGACCGAGGTGCGCTCCAGCCGGTCGGCGGTGCGGATGTAGAACATCAGGTAGCGGTCGATGGTGCGGATGAGGGTCTCGCGGTCGAGGTCGGCGGCGAGCAGGTCGGCGTGCCGGGGGGTCATGCCGCCGTTGCCGCCGACGTAGAGGTTCCAGCCGGCCGAGGTGGCGATGATGCCGAAGTCCTTGCTCTGCGCCTCCGCGCACTCGCGGGCGCAGCCGGAGACGGCGGCCTTGAGCTTGTGCGGGGAGCGCAACCCCCGGTAGCGCAGCTCCAGTTCGATGGCGAGGGTGGTGGAGTCCTGGACGCCGTAGCGGCACCAGGTCTCGCCGACGCAGGACTTCACGGTGCGCAGCGACTTGCCGTAGGCATGCCCGGACTCGAACCCGGCATCGACCAACTTGCGCCAGATGGCCGGGAGTTGGTCGACGGTGGCGCCGAACATGTCGATCCGCTGGCCGCCGGTGATCTTGGTGTAGAGGCCGTGGTCGCGGGCGATCTCGCCGATCACGATCAGGCCCTCGGGGGTGATCTCGCCGCCGGGCACCCGGGGGACGACCGAGTAGGAGCCGTTGCGCTGGAGGTTGGCGAGGAAGTGGTCGTTGGAGTCCTGCAGGGCGCCCTGCTCGCCGTCCAGGATGTGGCCGTTGCCGAGGCTGGCCAGGATGGAGGCGACGGTCGGCTTGCAGATCTCGCAGCCCTCGCCGCTGCCGTGCCTGGCGAGCAGCTCGGAGAAGCTCGCCAGCCCGGTGACCCGGACGATCTCGTACAGCTCGGCCCGGGTGTGGGCGAAGTGCTCGCACAGGCCCTTGCTTGTGGAGACCCCGGCGGCCTCCAGCTCCTCGGTGACGACGGTGCCGAGCTGCTTGAGGCAACTGCCGCAGCCGGTGCCGGCCCGGGTGCACTTCTTGACGGCGGCGACGCTGTCGGCACCCTGGTCGCGGACGGCGGCCCGGACGGCGCCCTGGGTGACGTTGTGGCAGGAGCAGAGCACCGCGTCGTCGGGCAGCGCGACCGGTCCCGCGGAGGCGAACCCGGCTGGCAGCACCAGCTGTTCGGGGGCGACGGTGAGCGGCTTGCCGGCCACGGCGAGCGGGCGCAGGACGCCGTAGCCCTCGGTGTCGCCGACCAGGACGCCGCCGAGCAGCGCGCCGTCGGAGCCGATCACCAGCTTGCGGTAGACACCGCTGCGGCTGTCGCTGTAGAGCACGTCGAGCGCGCCCTCCGCGCTGCCGTGCGGGTCGCCGAAGCTGGCGACGTCCACGCCGAGCAGCTTGAGCTTGGTGGACAGATCGGCGCCGGTGAAGCCCTCGCCGTCCAGGCCGGCCACCGTGCGGGCAGCCGTCTCGGCCATCAGGTAGCCGGGGGCGACCAGGCCGTAGACCCGGCCGTCGACGGCCTGGGCACACTCGCCGATGGCGAGGATCGCCGGGTCCTCGGTGCGACACCAGTCGTCGACCACCACGCCGCCGCGCTGGCCGACCGGCAGTCCGCAGTCCCGGGCCAGCTGGTCGCGGGCGCGCACCCCGGCGGAGAAGACCACCAGGTCGGCGGGCAGCTCCCGGCCGTCGGACAGGGCGAGGCCGCGGACCCGGCCGTCCGGGCCGGTGAGCACGCCGCTGGCGCCGGCGCTGGTATGCACGGTGACGCCCAGGTCCTCGATCTTGCGGCGCAGCGCGGCGCCGCCGCCGTCGTCGACCTGGACGGCCATCAGCCGGGGCGCGAACTCCACCACGTGGGTGGCCAGGCCCCCGGCCCGCAGGGCGCCGGCCGCCTCCAGGCCGAGCAGTCCGCCGCCGACCACCACGCCGGTGCCGGCGGTGGCGGCCTCGGCGCGGATGGCGTCGACGTCCTCGATGGTGCGGTAGACGTGGCAGCCGGGGGCGTCCGTGCCGGGCACGGGCGGCACGAAGGGCACCGAGCCGGTGGCCAGCACCAGGACGTCGTAGCGGACTTCGGCACCGGACCGGGTGGTGACGGTCCGCCCGGCCCGGTCGATCGCGGTGGCCGGGTCGCCCAGGCGCAGGTCGATGCCGTGCTCGGTGAGGAAGCCTGCGGGGCAGAGCGCGAGGTCCTCGGCGGTGCTGCCGTCGAAGAGCGAGCTGAGGTGGACCCGGTCGTAGGCGGGCCGGGGCTCCTCGGCGAGCACGGTGACCCGCCAGCCGCGCGCGGCCGGCTGCTCGGTCCAGGCCTCCAGGAAGCGCTGGCCGACCATGCCGTGGCCGACCAGGACGAGGTCCCGGACATTGCGGTCGTCAAGGGTCATCGCGCTTCTCCAGTCATGGCAGTTCCTCGGGTGAGCAGGTGCAGGGGGTGGCCGGCGAGCGCGCCGCCGTCGGCGAAGGCGCCGGCCAGCGCGTCCACGGTGGCCAGGTCGCCGAGCAGGATGGCGCCGACCAGCTGGTCGCCGCGCAGGACGAGCTTCTTGTAGCTGCCGCGGGTGGCGTCGGTGAGCCGCAGCACGTCGAGGCCGGGGTCGAGGGTCTCGTCCACGGTGCCGAAGGCCGCGTACTCCAGGTCGCCGGTGCTGAGCCGGGCGCGCGGGCTGGTACCGGGGTAGCGGGCCTCGGGCTCGGCGCCGGAGAGCCGGCGGGCGAGCACGTCGGCCTGTTCCCAGGCGGGGCCGGCCAGGCCGTGGACGGTGCCGCGGTGCTCGGCGCAGTCGCCGATCGCGGACACGTGCGGGGCGGCGGCCAGTCGGTCGTCCACCAGGATCCCGGTGTTGACCGGCAGTCCGGCGGCGTGGGCCAGCGCGGTGCGCGGGCGGGTGCCGCAGGCGAGGACCACCAGGTCGCAGTCCAGCCGGTAGCCGCCGGCCAGCTCCACGGCGCCGACCCGCTCGCCCCCGTGCACGGCCCGGGCGCGGTTGCCGGTGTAGCAGTCGACGCCGAGCACCTGCAACCGCTCGCGCAGCACGGTGGCCGCCTCCGGGTCGAGTTGACGCTCAATCAGATGTGGTCCCTGGTGGACGATTTCGGTGCGCACGCCGAGCGCGGCCAGCGCCCGGGCGGCGCTAACCCCGAGCACCCCGCCGCCGATCACCACCGCCCGCTTGGCGCCGACGGCCTCCTCGGCCAGCCGGGCGCAATCCTCCAGGGTGCGCAGCGTGTGCACCCCCTCGGCCAGGCCGTACCCGTCGGTGCGGCGCAGCCCGCGGACCGGCGGGAGCACCGGGTTGGCGCCGGTGGCCAGCACCAGTTCGTCCCAGGGCTCCACGGTGCCGTCGGCCAGCCCGAGGGTGCGGGCGTTCAGATCGAGGGTGATGACCTCGCAGCCGGGCCGGGCCGACGCCCCGCCGAGCGGCAGGGCGATCGACTCGGCGTCGTAGCGCCCGGTCAGCACCTCGGCGAGCAGCACCCGGTTGTACGGGGCGCGCGGCTCGGCGCCGTACACGGTGACCGCGCCGGCCCCGCCGAGGGCGCCGTAGCGCTCGGCGAAGCGGGCGGCCGCCATGCCGCCGCCGACCACGGCGATTCTGGGGGTCATGACGTCACCTCCTGCTGGGCGCGCTCCACCCGGACGGCGCAGAGCTTGAACTCCGGCATCCGGGAGACCGGGTCGAGCGCCGGGTTGGTGAGGCTGTTGGCCCGGCCGGCGCCCGCCCAGTGGAAGGGCATGAAGACGGTGTCCGGCCGGATGGCGTCGGTGATCCGCGCCGGGGCGACGGCCCGGCCGCGCCGACTGGTGACCGCGACCGGCTCGCCGTCCGCGATCCCGAGCCGCTCGGCCAGCCTCGGGTGCAGCTCGACGAACGGGCCGGGGGCGGCGGCGTTGAGCTCGGCGACCCGGCGGGTCTGGGCGCCGCTCTGGTACTGGGAGAGCACCCGGCCGGTGGTCAGGAACAGCGGGTACTCCTCGTCCGGCTCCTCGCCGGCCGGGCGGTGGGTGACCTCGGCGAAGCGGGCCCGGCCGTCCGGGGTGGCGAAGCGGTCCAGGAACAGCCGCGGGGTGCCCGGGTGGTCCGGCGTCGGGCAGGGCCAGAACACCCCGTCCTCGGCGGCGATCCGCTGGTAGCTGATGCCCGCGTAGTCGGCGTCGCCGCCGGCCGAGGCGCGGCGCAGCTCGGCGAAGGCCTGCTCGGCCTCGGCCGGGAAGCCGTCCGCAACGCCCAGCCGGGCGGCCAGCTCGCGCAGCAGCCACAGCTCGCTGCGCACCCCCTCGGGCGGGTCGAACGCGCGGCGGCGCAGGATCACCCGGCCCTCCAGGTTGGTGGTGGTGCCTTCCTCCTCGGCCCACTGGGTGACCGGCAGCACGACGTCGGCTAGCCTGGCCGTCTCGGAGAGCACCACGTCGGCGACCACCAGCAGGTCCAGTGCGCGCAGCCGTTCGGTGACGTGCCCGGCGTTCGGCGCGGAGACCGCCGGGTTGGAGCCGGCCAGCAGCAGCGTCCGGACGCCGCCCGGTCGGCCGAGGGTGTCCAGCAGCTCGTACGCGGACTTGCCGGGGCCGGGCAGCTCGGCCGGGTCGACTCCCCAGACCGCCGCGACGTGCTCCCGCGCCGCCGGATCCTCGATCGAGCGGTAGCCGGGCAGCTGGTCGGCCTTCTGGCCGTGCTCGCGCCCGCCCTGGCCGTTGCCCTGGCCGGTCAGGCAGCCGTAACCGCTGTACGGGCGGCCGGCCTTGCCGGTGGCCAGGCACAGGTTGATCCAGGCGCCGACGGTGTCGGTGCCCTTGCTCTGCTGCTCCGGGCCGCGCGCGGTGAGCACCATGCCGGTGTCGGCCCGGCCGAACAGCCGGGCGGCCTCTCGGAGTTGGTGGGCCGGCACGCCGGTGATCCGCTCCACCCGGTCGGGCCAGTGGGCCATCGCCGACTCGCGGGCCCGCTCGAAGCCTGACGTTCTTTGACCGACGAACTCGCGGTCCACCAGGCCGTCCGCGACCACCAGGTGGAGCAGGCCCAGGGCGAGCGCCAGGTCCCCGCCCGGGCGGGGCTGCAGGTGCAGGTCGGCCAGCTCGGCGGTGCGGGTGCGACGCGGGTCGACCACGATCAGCGCGCCGCCGTTCTCCCGCAGTTCGCGGAAGTAGCGGACGGCGGGCGGCATCGTCTCGGCCGGGTTGCCGCCGACCAGGATCAGGCAGCCGGTGTGCGGGATGTCCGCGAGGGGGAACGGCAGCCCGCGGTCCAGGCCGAAGGCCCGGCGGTGCGCGGCGGCCGCCGAGGACATGCAGAACCGGCCGTTGTAGTCGATGTTGGCGGTACCCAGCACCACGCGGGCGAACTTGCCCAGCAGGTACGCCTTCTCGTTGGTGAGCCCGCCGCCGCCGAACACGCCCACCGCGTCCGGCCCGTGCTCGGCCCGGGTCCGGGCCAGCCCGGCGGCCACCCGGTCCAGCGCCTCCGGCCAGCTCGCCGAACGCAGCGGGGCGCCGGGCCGGTCGCGCAGCAGCGGGCCGGTCAGCCGGACGTCCCGGTCCAGCAGCGCGGGCGCCGAGCGGCCCTTGCCGCACAGCGCGCCCCGGTTCACCGGGAAGTCCGGGCGCTCCAGCACCTCGACCGGCTGGTCCGCGCCCGGTCGGCCCGAAGGCGCGGCCGGCGACAGCCGCATGCCGCACTGCAGCGAGCAGTACGGGCAGTGCGTGTCGGTGGCCGTGGCGAGGACGGCGGGGCTGGTCAACGTCATGCCGAGAAAGGTGACCGTCCGCTGTTTCGCGATCGGGTCGTCAATGTTGCGGGCGCGGTACACCTCGCTCACGGCACCCGGCCGCCAGAGTGCACGGCCCGACATCTGCCGTAACCGGAGCGGCACTTTCGCTTACCGGCAGGTGACGGCCGGGCAATGCCCCCGTAACACGCGCACCGCACGCTGGCGGGCATGGCAGCAACTCCCACTCCGCCAGGACCGCTCACCGGCTTCACCGTCGGCGTCACCGCCGCGCGCCGCCGCGAGGAGCTCACCGCCCTGCTCACCCGGCGCGGCGCGCAGGTGGTCGAGGCCCCGGTGCTGCGCATCCTGCCGCTCGCCGACGACCTCGCACTGCGCGAGGCCACCGACCGCTGCCTGGCCGCCCCGCTCGACTACGTGGTGGCCACCACCGGGGTCGGCTGGCGCGGCTGGATGAGCGCGGCCGAAGGCTGGGGCCGGGGCGCCGCGCTCGCCGAGGCCTGCCGGGGCGCGGTGGTGCTCAGCCGCGGCCCCAAGGCCACCGGCGCGGTGCGGGCCAGCGGACTGGACGAGGGCTACTCGCCGGGCACCGAGGCCACCGACGAACTGCTCACCTGGCTGCTCGCCCGCCCGCTGGCCGGGCGCCGGATCGCCGTCCAGGAGCACGGGGTCCGACTGGACGCCTTCGCGGCGGCGCTGCGCGAGCGCGGCGCCGCGGTGATCTCCGTACCGGTCTACCGCTGGGCACCCCCGGAGGACCCGGGCGCGGTGCGCAAGCTGCTCGACCAGACCGTCCGCCGCCAGGTGCACGCCCTCACCTTCACCAGCGCGCCCGCGATCACCGCCCTGCTCGCCACCGCGGAGGCCGAAGGCCTGTACGAGGCGCTGATCGACGCCCTGCGCGAGGACGTCCTGCCGGTCTGCGTCGGCACCCTGTGCGCCCGTCCGCTCACCGGGCTCGGCCTGCCCGCCGTCCACCCCGAGCGCGGCCGCCTCGGCTCGCTGGTCCGACTGCTCGCGGACACCCTGCCGGGCCGGACCCGACGTGAAATCACGCTCTCCGGAGGGATGTTGACGCTCCAGGGGAACGCCGCCCTGGTCGACGGCGAGAGCCACTGGCTCAGCCCGCGCGGCGCGGCCGTACTCCGGGCGCTCGCCGAACGACCCGGCCGGGTACTCAGCCGCGCCGACCTGCTGCGCGCCGCCTGGCCGGACGCGGCGGCGGACGAGCACGCGGTGGAGGCGGCGGTGGGGCGGCTGCGGGCGGCGCTGGGGCCGCACGCGACGCTGATCCGCACCGTGCCGAAGCGCGGCTACCGGCTGGCGGCGGGGTGACGGCCCCGGTGCTGCTCGCCGTCGCCCACGGCAGCCGCGACGCGGCCGCCTCCACCGCAACGCGCTCGCTGCTTGGACTCGTTCGCTCCCAACGCCCCGAACTGACCGTCCGCTGCTGCTTCCTGGACCTCGCCCGGCCGTCCCTTGACCAGGCGCTCGCCCAACTCTCGGGCGCGCAGCCGATCCTGGTCCCCCTCCTCCTCGGCACCGGGTACCACCTACGGGTCGACCTCCCCGAGGCACTCGCCGCCGCCGACCTCCCCGCCTCCCGCCTCGCCCCCGCCCTCGGCCCCCACCCGCTGCTCGCCGAGGCCCTCACCGACCGCCTCACCGAGGCCGGCGCCCCGGCGGACGCACCCGTGGTCCTGGCCGGAGCAGGCTCCTCGGACCCCACCGCCCTCGCCGACACCGCCCGGATGGCCCAGCTGCTGGCCACCCGCCTCGGCCGCCCGGTCACCCCCGCCCACCTCTCGGCCGCCGCCCCCACCCCCCACCAGGCGGTCGCCTCCCTCCAGGCCGCCGGCCACCCCCGGGTAGCCCTGGCCAGCTACCTCCTCTCCCCCGGCTTCTTCGCCCGCCGCGCGGCCACCACCACGGCGGGCTGGACCAGTGCCCCACTGGCGGCCCACCCGGCGGTCGCCCGGCTGGTGCTGCGGCGCTACGACGAGGCGCGCGCGGCCACCGAGCTCCCTGCGGCCGCCTGACCGGCCGGAACAGGCCGGCGCGGCGGGCCCGCAACCGGGCCGGCCGCACACCAGGGCGCAGGGCACGGCGACGAGGCCCCCGGCCCGGTGGCTGGGAGCCTCGTCACGGCCGCCGGTGGGTGCCGGTCAGCCGGTGATGCTGGTGGCGCCGGTTTCGATGTGGCCGGTGGCGCGGCGGCTCCAGGCGGGGTCGCTGCTGACGGTGACGGTGAAGTCGTACCAGCCCTGCGCGATGGTGACGGCGTTGAAGAAGTCCTTGACGGTGGCGCCGGGGGCGACCTGGTAGGTCCATGTACCGGTGCGGTAGTTGGTGGCGGTGATGGTGAAGGTGACGGTGCTGGTGCCGGTGTTGGTCATGGTGAACCAGAGCGCCGGCTTGCCGGTGTCCGGCGCCGGCGCGTAGGAGGTGGTGGCCTCCGCGGTCTTGCCGGCGGTGGTCGCGTTGCCGGCGAAGCGGCGCAGGGTGCGGTTGGGGCCGTACACGGTGAGGTCGTACTGCCCGTTGCCGTAGTTGGCGCCGATGTTGAAGAAGTCGCGGGCGCTGCCGTCGGTGCCGGTCGTGGCGTCGTACGGGGCGACGGTGTACTGCCAGGGGCCGCCGCCGCGGTAGGCGTTGGCGTAGACCGAGTAGTGCGCCCAGGCGGTGGCCTGCGGGCCCTGGTTGGCCATGTCGATCCAGAGCAGGATCTGGTTGTTGGCGCCGTACTCGATCCGGTCGACCCAGGCGTTGGGCTGGTAGGGCAGCGCGCGGGCGGGCTTGGTCCCGGGTTCCTGGGTGGGCATGGAGTTCGTGCCCGGGCTCGGGTTGATCTGCACGTTGGTGGTGGCCTGGCTGATGGTGGCGCTGGTGTCGGGCAGCGCGGGCACGCCGTAGACGGGGTTGGCGAAGTCGAAGGCGCCGGTGAGGTCGCCGCAGACCTGGCGGCGCCAGTCGCTGATGTTGGGGCAGACGGCGGGGGTGCCGAGGGCGGCGGTCCAGGTCTCCAGGAAGCGGATGACGCTGGTGTGGTCGTACACCCGGGAATCGACGAAGCCGCCGCGGGTCCACGGCGAGGCGATGATCATCGGGACGCGGAAGCCGAGGCCGATGTTGGTTCCGTTGTAGAACTCGCCGGCGGTGCCGGCCGGGGCCACGGGCGGGGGCACGTGGTCGAAGAAGCCGTCGTTCTCGTCGTAGTTGAGGAACAGAGCGGTGGAGTTGAAGACGTCCGGGTCGGCGGCCAAAGCCTGCACCACCAGGTTGACGAAGTGCGCGCCGTTCTCCGGCGGGCCGTCCGGGTGCTCGGAGAACAGCTGGTTGGCCACCACCCAGGAGACCTGGGGCAAGGTGCCCGCGAGCGCGTCGGCCTTGATCGCGGCGGCGATGTCGTCCGGCGTCGAGCCGGTGCTGGGCACCGAGCCCATGCCGCGCTGGGCGAGCGGGCTCGAACTCGGCGCGCTGGTGAACTGATTGAAGTAGGCGAGGGCGTTGTCGCCGAAGTTGTCGTTGGCGTTCTGGTAGACCTTCCAGCTGACACCCGCGTTCTGCAGGGCCTCGGCGTAGGTCTGCCAGTGCAGGCCCGACTCGGAGCCGCCGTCGTAGGCCGGACCACCCGCAGTGGCACCCGGGTCGATCGTGCCGGACCACAGGTAGGTGCGGTTGGGGCCGGTGGCGGAGAGGATCGAGCAGTGGTAGGCGTCGCAGATGGTGTAGGCGTCGGCCAGCGCGTAGTGGAACGGTATGTCCTCGCGGGCCATGAACCCCATGGTCCTGTCCGACCACTTGGCGGCGATCCAGGAGTCCATGTTCCCGTTGTTCCACGCGTGGTGCTGGGTGTTCCACGAGTGGTCGAGCGATCCGTCGCACTGCGCCAGCTGCTCGGCGCTGACGCCCCACCACCAAGTGTTGGTCTTGCTGAGCTGCCACGGGTACTGCCGCCCGCTGCCGTTCGGCTGGTTGAACACGCTGTTGCCGCCCGCGATCTGGATGGCGGTGCGGTCGCCGAATCCGCGCACGCCCTTGAGCATGCCGAAGTAGTGGTCGAAGCTGCGGTTCTCCTGCATGAGCACCACGACGTGCTTGACGTCGCGGATCGTCCCCGTCGTCGCGGCGGACGCGCTCGGCACTGCGCCGGGCAGGGCCGTGTCCAGCCCGATGGCCGCGCCGAGGGCGGCGGCCGAGCCGAGGAAGGTACGACGGGTGACAGGTGACACGTGGAAACTCCGAGAAGTATGGACAAATCCGACGCCGGCGACTGTCCGGCAGCGAGATGGCTACCAGTGGGTAGCCAGGTGGCGGAGAAGTTACACCTGGCCGACGGTTGACGGAAAGCCGAGTCCCGCCCCCGAAGGCGCCGGGGGCGGGACGCAGTGCTTGAGCAGCCGACCTACGCGGCCCTCGCCTCCCGCCCGACCGAACCGATGAAGCTCAGCAGCCGCTCGTTGACCAGCTCGGGCTGCTCCAGGTTCAGCCCGTGCCCGGCCCGGTCCAGGATCTCGGCCCGCACGCCCGGGATCAGCCCCGTGACCCGCCCCACCACCTGGCGCGGCCGCAGCAGGGCGCTGCGCTTGCCCACCAGCACCAGCACGGGCAGCTCGATCGAGCCCAGCTCCTCGTCCGTGAACGGCCGTGCCGCCGGGCGGCTGCCCGGCTTGTAGCCGCGCATGCCGAGCATTAGCGGGGCGATCATCTCTGGCGGTGCGCTGAGCGCCGGGTTGGCGAGCAGCCGTCCTACGGCCGGACGCAGCGCCCGTGGGGCGAGCATCCCGAACAGACCGCCGATCATGTGGGCGTAGAAGCGCGCGGGGAGCTTCTCGATCCCGCCCGGGTCCAGCGGCGCGACCGAGGCGAGGCGGTCGGGCGCGTGGATGGCCTGGTTGAGTGCCAGCCAGCCGCCGTACGAGACGCCGACCAGATGAACTCGCTCCAGCCCGAGCCCCGCGAAGACCTCGCCGAGCCACTCCGCGTTCTCCTCCGAGCCCGCCGCGACGGCGTGTTGGACGCTGCGCCCGGGGTCGTCCAGGGTGTCGATCGCGTAGACCGGGTGGCGCTCGCCCAGGGCGGCGATCTGCGGGTACCAGTTGGACGGGTGCCCGGCGTGCCCGTGCAACAGCACGACCGGCTCGCCCTCGCTCGGCCCGTAGTGGTGGACGTGGACGGTGCCGTAGCTCGTCTCGACGTCGAGCTCCCGGCGCGGGCTCGGCCACAGCTCCATCGCGCGGTCGTACGCCTCAAGGAACTTCGCGCGGGCGTCCTCGCTGACGAAGTTTCCGACGCTGGTCCTGGTCATGATCCCTCCCAGTTTGATGGTATGGTTGTACCACAAAAACATCCGGAAGGAACCCGATGCCGAAGCTGGTGGATCACGAGGAGCGGCGGGCCCACATCATCGACGCCCTGCTCCGCTCGGCGGCGAGCAACGGCCTGCACTCCGTCACCATGCGCTCCGTCGCCATCGCGGCCGGCGTCTCCGTGCGGCTCGTGCAGTACTACTTCGATACCAAGGAACAGCTGCTCCTCGCCGCCATGACCCGCCTGGCAGCCCGCATGGGCGAACGGGTCCAGCAACGCGTCCGCGCGACCGGGGCCACCACCGACCCCCGCGGCATCATCGAGGCGGTGCTGCTCGAAGCCGTCCCCACCGACGAGGAGAGCCGCGCCTTCCACCTCATCTACACCGAGTACGCGGTGCTCTCCGTCACCGACCCCGCCCTCGGTGGCCAGCCGTTCCTCGCCACCCCCAACGAGATGGAGAACTTCCTGGTCGCCCAACTGACCGGTGCCCAACGGGCCGGAACCGCCGGTCCCCACCTGGACGCCCGACAGGAGGCCGTCGTCCTGCTCGCCGTCTCCGCCGGCCTCGGCCTGAGCGTCCTCCTCGGCCAGCGCTCGGCCGAGGAGGCGACCACCGTCCTGCACTACCACCTCGGCCGACTCTTCCCCGGCTAGGGCACAGCGGGGCCGCCCCTCAGCCGCGCAAGCCATGCCACGGCGACCGCACGCACCTCCTGCGGTCGATCACCGATCAGGCTGCAGGGCCTGCCGACCGCAGGCAGGCGGCGGAGCCCGCAACCGAACGGACGGGGTGTCAGCGCATACCTCCGGAAGCGAGGATGACGTCCCCGGTGATCCAGCGCGCGTCGTCGGAAGCCAGGAAGACCACCAGCGGGCCGTAGTCGTCGGGGGTGCCCGTACGACCCAGTGGGGTGGCGGCGATCGCCTGTGCTTCCTGGGCCGAGCCGGGGAATCCCATGGCCCTGGTGCCCTCGGTGTCCGACGGTCCGGGCATGATCGCGTTGACCCGGATGCCGCGCGGGCCCAGTTCCTTGGCCGCGACGACGGTGAACGCATTGACGGCGCTCTTGGAGGCGACGTAGAGCGAGGCATACGGCGGGTGGGTGAGCGTGCCGGCCGTCGAGACGTTGATGATCGATGCGGCGCCGATGTCGTCCTGCGCGGCCAGGGCCTGCGTCGTGAGGATCGTGCCCAGCAAGTTCGTGGTCATCTCGCGCTGGAACTCCTCCTCGGTGATGCCCGACAGCGGTGCGAAGGCGGCGACGGCCGCGTTGTTCACGAGCACGTCGACCGGTCCGTACTCCTCGCGCGCCCGATCGAACAGATGGCGCACGTCGTCGCCGCGGGCCACGTCCGCCCGGACCGCGAGCGCCCGGCCGCCCTTGGCGATGATGCCCGCGACGACCCGTTCGGCGCCCTTCGCATCCTCCCGGTAGTTCACCACGACGGCTGCGCCGGTCCCGGCCAGCGCCTTGGCGATCCCCGCCCCCAGGCCCTTCGATGCGCCCGTGACGATCGCCGTACGTGCGTTGCTGCTGCTGCTCACAGTGACTCCTCGAACGTTGGTGCTTGCGGAAGTCACCGTAGGAAAGCTCATTACTACTCGGAAGTACCTACTTTTTTGTAAGCTCCTGCCGTGACGGATACTCAGCAGGTCGCGACGGCCAACCGGCTCCTGGCCCACGACACCTTCGACAACAAGTGCGCGCTCAGGCCGATCATGGACCAGACGACGAGCCGCTGGGCGACGCTGATCATCTCCCTGACTTCCGCAGTTGGTGGGCATTCGGGAGGGTCGGAAGCGGGGCTTGAGCTGCGGAAACGTCGAGAACGTGACCGTGAGGGCGTGTGCCCAC
>NZ_JBSFJV010000036.1:0-75009 GCF_053598235.1 Kitasatospora sp. NPDC001159 | reverse complement strand
CAGGAACGACGCGACGCCTACCCCGCCTGGCTCCACACCTACAATCACCACCGCGGACACACCGCACTCGCAGGCAAGCCACCCGCCAGCCGCGTCCCCAACCTCACGGGTCAGAACACCTAGTGGGCGGAGCCGCTGAGCTGCAGGCCGATGACGCCGGCGATCACCAGGGAGATGGAGACCAGCTTCAGCACCGAGGTGCTCTCGTCCAGGAAGGCCATGCCGTAGACGGCGGTGCCGGCCGCGCCGATGCCCGTCCACACCGCGTAGGCGGGGCCGACCGGCAGGCTCTTCAGGGACAGCGTGAGCAGGCCGAAGCTGCTGAGGGCGAACACGCAGAAGCTGATGGTGGGCCAGAGCTTGGTGAAGCCCTCGCTGAGCTTGAGGTTGATCGCGAAGCCGGTCTCCAGCAGGCCGGCCAGGACCACCAGGGCCCATGCCATCGCGTGCCCTCCCTGTCGATCGATGGACGGACCGTGCCCGGCCCGACTTTCCTATGATCGCCAGGCGGGCCCGCTCCGACACCTCGAACGGCCCACTGGCCTCAAGGAAGGGCAGCGCGGTCAGTCGCCCTCGCGGGACTCCTTGCTGGCCAGCAGGCGGCGCAGCGAGTAGAGCCGGGCGGCCTCGGCGTGGCCGTCCGCGACCCAGGCGTCCAGGGCGCAGTCCGGCTCGTCGTGGCTGCAGGCGCGCGGGCAGTCGACGGTGCCGGGCTCCAGGTCGGGGAAGGCGTGGATGACCCGGGACGGATCGATGTGCGAGAGGCCGAAGGAGCGGAAGCCGGGGGTGTCGATCACCCAGCCGGAGTTGAGCGCCTTCCTGGAGCCCGCCTTGGCGCCGGGCGGCGGGGGCAGCCGCAACGCGAGGGCGGAGACGGTGGTGTGCCGGCCGCGGCCGGTGACCGCGTTGACGTCGCCGGTCTGCCGCTGGCGGTCCGGGACGAGGGCGTTGACCAGGGTGGTCTTGCCGACGCCGGAGTGACCGATGAACACCGTGGAGCGCCCGCGCAGGTGCTCGCGGACGGCCTCGGCGCCGGTGGTCGCCAGTTCGTCCCGGCGGGTGACCACGTAGTTGATGCCGAGCGGGGCGTAGGACTCCAGCAGCGGGGCGGCCGGGGCGAGGTCGGACTTGGTGAGCACCAGCAGCGGTTCCATGCCCGCGTCGTAGGCGGCGACCAGGCAGCGGTCGATCAGCCGAGGGCGCGGTTCGGGGTCGGCCAGCGCGGTGACGATGGCCAGCTGTTCGGCGTTGGCGACGACGATCCGCTCGTACGGGTCGTCGTCGTCCGCGGTGCGCCGCAGCACGGAGCTGCGCTCCTCGACCCGGACGATCCGGGCGAGGGTGTCGGCGTCCCCGGTGAGGTCGCCGACCAGGCTGACGACGTCGCCGACGACGACGCCCTTGCGGCCCAGCTCACGGGCCTTCATGGCGACGACCTGGCGCTCCTGCTTGGTCCCCGGGTCGACCAGGCAGGTGAGCCGGCCGCGGTCGACGGTCAGCACCATCGCCTCGGCGGCGTCCTCGTGCTTGGGTCGGATCCGGGTCCGCGGCCGGGAGCCCCGGCGGGCGGGGCGGTTGCGGATGTCGTCCTCGTCGGCGTCCTTGCCGTAGCGGCGCATGGCTCAAGTCTCCGCTCAGGCGTCCGCCGCCGCTTCGCCGAGCAGTTCCGCCCACATCCTGGGGAAGTCGGGCAGGGTCTTGGCGGTGGTGGCGACGTTCTCCACCTCGACGCCGGGCACGGCGAGGCCGAGCACGGCGGCGGCGGTGGCCAGGCGGTGGTCCTCGTAGGTGTGGAAGATGCCGCCGTGCAGCGGGCGCGGGCGGATCCGCAGGCCGTCCTCGGTCTCGCTGACGTCGCCGCCGAGGTCGTTGATCTCCTTGGCGAGGGCGGCGAGTCGGTCGGTCTCGTGCAGGCGCAGGTGGGCGATGCCGTGGAGGTGGGACTCGGAGTCGGCGAGCGCGGCGACGGCGGCGATCACCGGGGTGAGCTCGCCGACGTCGTGCAGGTCGGCCTCGATGCCGTGGATCCGGCCACTGCCGGTGAACTGCAGGCCCTCGTCGGTGAACTCGCAGGCGCCGCCCATCCGGGTGTAGAGGTCGCGCAGCTGGTCGCCGGGCTGGGTGGTGTGCTTGGGCCAGTCGCGGACGGTGACCCGGCCGCCGGTGACCAGCGCGGCGGCGAAGAACGGCGCGGCGTTGGACAGGTCGGGCTCAACCACCAGGTCGCGGCCGATCAGGGCGCCGGGGGTGACCCGCCAGACGTCCTTCTCGCCGCCGTCCTCGGGGGCGTCGACCTGGGCGCCGGCCAGGCGCAGCATCTCGACGGTCATCCGGATGTGCGGCAGGGAGGGGACGGGGCCGCCGACGTGCCGGACCTCGACGCCCTGGTTGTAGCGGGCGCCGGAGAGCAGCAGGGCGGAGACGAACTGGGACGAGGAGGAGGCGTCCAGCTCGACCGGGCCGCCGTCGAGGCCGCCGGTGCCGTGGACGGTGAGCGGGAAGCTGCCGCGGCCGCCGTCCTCGATCCGGGCGCCGAGCGCGCGCAGGGCGTTGATCACGCCGTGCTGGGGGCGCTCGTGGCTGCGCGGGTCGCCGTCGAAGTGGACCGGGCCGTCGGCGAGGGCCGCGAGCGGGGGCAGGAAGCGCATCACGGTGCCGGCGTTGCCGACGTCGACGTTGGCGGGGCCGCGCAGGACGGGGGCGGGGATGACCCGCCAGGCCTCGCCGCCGCCGGTGCCGCCGGAGTCGTTGTTGACCTTCTCCTCGATGGTGACCCCGAGGGCGCGCAGGCCGTCGGCCATCAGCTGGGAGTCGCGGCTGCGCAGCGGGCGGCGCACCCAGCCGGGCCCGTCGGCGAGTGCCGCCAGCACCAGCGCCCGGTTGGTGACCGACTTGGAGCCGGGGATGGTGACGGTGGCGTCGACGGGGGCGGTGGCGACGGGGGCGGGCCACAGGGTCTCGGTCATGTGGGCCAGTCTAGGGGCCGTACCGGAACGGTCTCCTGCGGCGGCCGCATGCCGGGACGGGCTGCGACTCACCCGCTCGCCTCCGGGGCGCTCTGACCCGGTGCCGACGGTCGGCGCTTCGGCGCTCGTGCCTCGCTGGTCGCTTCTCCCTTTCGGCACCGGCGCGCCCCTTCGGCTCGGGGCCGTCACTCGCCCGCTCGCCTCCGGGGCGCTCTGACCCGGTGCCGACGGTCGGCGCTCCGGCGCTCGTGCCTCGCTGGTCGCTTCTCCCTTTCGGCACCGGCGCGCCCCTTCGGCTCGGGGCGGGATAGCGTGGTCGGGCAGCGATGAAAGGACCCTTCACCACCATGACCCGAGTGATCGCCGGGTCGGCCGGCGGCCGCCGGCTGGCCGTACCGCCCGGCCGGGGCACCCGACCGACCTCCGACAAGGCCCGGGAGGCGATGTTCTCCACCCTGGAGGCGCTGCGCGGCACCCTGCACGGAACCCGGATGCTGGACCTGTTCGGCGGATCGGGCGCGGTCGGCCTGGAGGCGCTGTCGCGGGGCGCCGAACACGTCCTGCTGGTCGAGGCGGACGGTCAGGCGGCCCGGGTGATCCGGGAGAACGTCCGCACGGTCGGTCTGCCGGGCGCCGAGGTCCGGGCCGCCAAGGCGGAGAAGGTGATCGTCGGTCCGCCCCCGCAGACCCCCTATGACCTGGTGTTTCTCGACCCGCCGTACGTCGTGACGGACGAGGAGGTACGGGAGATGCTGATCACACTGTCGGCTGGGGGCTGGCTCGCGGAGGACGCACTCGTCACCGTGGAGCGCAGCACCCGTGGCGGCGAGTTCGGCTGGCCCGAGGGCTTCGAGGTGCTGCGCTCCCGCCGCTACGGCGAGGGCACGCTCTGGTACGGTCGCGCCGCCGCCGAGGCCAGCGATCACGAGTAGCGGGCCGCGGCCCGCAGCAGCCGTCACCCCACGAGGGAGCACATGCCATGCGTCGAGCCGTCTGTCCCGGTTCGTTCGACCCGATCACCAACGGCCACCTCGACATCATCGGGCGCGCCTCGAAGCTCTATGACGTGGTGCATGTCGCGGTCCTGATCAACCGGAACAAGCAGGGCATGTTCACCATCGAGGAGCGGATCGGCCTGATCGAGGAGGTCACCGCCGAGTTCGGCAACGTGGTGGTCGAGTCTCACCACGGCCTGCTGGTGGACTTCTGCCGGGAGCGCGGCATCCCCGCGATCATCAAGGGCCTGCGCGCGGTCAGCGACTTCGACTACGAGCTGCAGATGGCCCAGATGAACCACGGCCTGACCGGCGTGGAGACGCTGTTCGTGCCGACCTCGCCGACGTACAGCTTCCTCTCGTCGACGCTGGTCAAGGAGGTCGCCTCGTACGGCGGCGACGTCTCGCACCTGCTGCCGGAGACGGTGCACCGCCGGCTGGTCGAGCGGATCGCGGAGCGCAAGGCCGAGCAGTAGTCGAGCAGTATTCGACTGACCGCCCGTTTCTGCCGATTCGTCACGTCATGTCCGTTTCCCCGGAGGCCGGTTCGGCTCGGGCGTTGTGAGCTCGCCGCGCGAGGGCCGTACAGTCTGTATTCCTGCCCTGCGGTGAGGTGCACCGCGCCGGGCCTGCCTCCGCCGGACCGTCGGCGGCACACGGAAAGACTGAAGCCCCGTGGACGTGCAGAACAAGGTCGACGAGATCGTGGCGGCGGTCGAGAACGCCCGCTCGATGCCGATGTCGGCCTCCTGCGTGGTGAACCGGGCCGAGCTGATCGGCCTGCTCAACGACCTCAAGGCGGCCCTGCCGGCCGAACTCGCCCAGGCACAGTCGGTGATGGCCGACCATGAGCAGGTGGTGGCCGACGCCCAGGCCGAGGCGGACCGGATCATCCAGGGCGCGCACGCCGAGCGCGGCTCGCTGATCTCGGACACCGAGGTGGTCCGCCGGGCCCAGGCCGAGGCGGACCGGATCCTCGCCGAGGCCCGTTCCGACGTCGAGACCAAGCGGGCCGAGGCCGACGACTACGTGGACAGCAAGCTCGCCAACTTCGAGGTCGTACTGACCAAGACGCTCGGCGCGGTCGGCCGCGGCCGGACCAAGCTGCGCGGCGACTCCGGCGTCTTCGAGACCGAGCACGAGGGCGAGGCCGACGGCGAGGAGTTCAAGCCGCAGCGGATCAGCCCGAGCCCCGAGGTCGACGAGTACGTCGATGTGAAGCTCGCCACGCTGGAGAACGTGCTCGGCGCCACCCTGGAGGCGGTCGGCAAGGGTCGCGACAAGCTGCTCGGCAAGCGGCCGATCGACGAGCTGGGCGCCTACCTGGCCGCCGCCGACGAGGCGCAGCAGGCCAAGGAGCGGGCCGAGGCGGTGGCCGCCGGCTTCGCCGGGGACGCCGACGGCGACGACATCGCCTGGTACCGCGAGGACGTCCCCCAGCAGCAGACCTGGCCCGAGCAGACCCCGGCCGCGGCCGGCTGGCAGGCTCCCGGCTCCGACCAGTACGCGGCCACCCAGCAGCAGGGCGGGCAGTACGCCGAGGTTTACGGCGGCGGCTTCGACCCGGCCGGCCACCAGGGCGACCCGTACAACGCTCAGTGGGGCCACCAGCAGCAGGGCGGCTACCCGCAGCAGCAGGGCTACCCGGACCAGCAGCAGGGTGCCGGCTACGGCTATCCGCAGCAGCAGGACGGCTACGCGGCCCAGCCGTACGACGGCTACAACTACCCGCAGCAGCCCGCCCTGCCCCCGGCCGTGCCGCACCAGCAGCAGAGTCTGGACGAGACCAGCTTCTTCGACACCAGCATGATCGACATGACCCGGCTGCGGGAGCTCGGCGGCCGCTGAGCCGGCCCGGCGGGGCTGCCGGGAGTCTCCTGACGGGACCGAAGTTGGGCCTGGCGGGAGACTCCGGTAGTCTGACCACTCCGGCATCCCCATGTCCGGCCGTCGGCTTGCCCTCGCAACGTCGAGTTGTATGGGGACACAGCGTTGATTCCTATGGAAGTCAGGACACCTTGAACCGCCTCGACCACCGCGACCCCCTCGTGTTCGACACGCACGAGCTGGGCCGTCGTCCGGGCGCCATGCGTGAGGTGAGCCGGACCCTGGAGGCCCCCGAGGGCTTCGGGATCATCGACGTGATCGGCGTCCCGGAGAAGAGCCCGATCGAGCTGGAGCTCCGCCTGGAGTCGGTGGTCGAGGGCGTGCTGGTCACCGGCACCGCTGACGCCCACGTCGAGGGCGAGTGCGTCCGGTGCCTGGAGCCCGTCGACTTCGACATCGACGTGGACTTCCAGGAGCTGTACTACTACCCGGAGTCCGATGAGCGCCACCGCGCCCGGACCACCGGGACCGAGGACCTCGACGAGGACTCGGAAGAAGAGACTTACCGCCTGGAGGGCGACTTCTTCGATCTCCAGCCGGTGCTGCGTGACGCGGTGGTGCTCGCACTGCCGCTGCAGCCGGTGTGCCAGGAAGACTGCCTGGGCCTGTGCTCCGAGTGCGGAGCGCGCCTGAGCGACGACCCGACGCACCACCACGACGCCGCCGACCCCCGGTGGGCGGCTCTGCAGGGACTCTCCGCCGCCCCCGGCGACGAGGGTGACGGAATCAAGAACAGCGACACCCGTGAGGGTCTCGCCGAGAACCAGGAGAAGTAGCCGTGGCTGTTCCGAAGCGGAAGATGTCGCGCAGCAACACGCGCCACCGCCGGTCCAACTGGAAGGCCGTCGTTCCGGCCCTCGTGGCGTGCGACCGCTGCCACGAGCCGAAGCTGGGCCACATCGCGTGCCCGAGCTGCGGCACGTACAACCGTCGCCAGGTCCTCTCGGTCTGATCGGCGGGGTGTACGGATCGATGTCGGACGGTAACTCCACCCGCAAGGCGTCCTCTGCCTCGAAGGGCTCTTCGGGCAGCGGCAAGGCCGGCGGGCCGGCTTCGACCGAATACGACGTCCTGGAAGGGCGCCTCGGGTACACGCTTGAGCGCGCCCTTCTGGTACGTGCCCTGACCCACCGCTCGTACGCGTACGAGAACGGGGGTCTGCCCACCAACGAGCGCCTGGAGTTCCTCGGCGACTCGGTGCTGGGCCTGGTGGTGACCGATACCCTCTACCGCGTCCACCCGGACGTCCCGGAGGGCACGCTCGCCAAGCTGCGCGCCGCGGTGGTCAACTCCCGCGCGCTCGCGGACGTCGGCCGGGGTCTGGACCTCGGCGCGTTCATCCGGCTCGGCAAGGGCGAGGAGGGCACCGGCGGCCGCGACAAGTCGTCGATCCTCGCCGACACCGTCGAGGCCGTGATCGGAGCCGTCTACCTGGACCGCGGTCTGGAGGCGGCCACCGAGTTCGTCCACCGGCTGTTCGACCCGCTGATCGAGGAGTCCTCTCAGCTGGGAGCCGGCCTGGACTGGAAGACCAGCCTCCAGGAGCTCACCGCCTCGGTGGGGATCGGGGTGCCCGAGTACGTGGTCATGGAGTCCGGCCCGGACCACGAGAAGACCTTCACCGCGGCGGCCCGGGTGGCCGGCGAGGACTTCGGCAGCGGCGTCGGCCGCTCGAAGAAGGAAGCCGAGCAGAAGGCCGCCGAGAGCGCCTGGCGCGCGATCAAGGAGAAGTACGCCGACCGGCTGCCCGCCGGCGCGTGACTTGGAAGTAGCCTTCACTCCTGCTGACCCCTTTTCCGCAGGAGGCCTGTTCCCGTGCCCGAACTTCCCGAGGTCGAGGTCGTCCGCCGTGGTCTGGCGAACTGGGTCGCCGGGCGGACCGTCGCCGACGTCCAGGTGCTGCACCCGCGCGCGGTGCGCCGCCAGCTGGCCGGCGCTGCCGACTTCACGGCGCGGCTGACCGGCACCACCCTCGGCACAGCCCAGCGGCGCGGCAAGTACCTCTGGCTGCCGCTGACCGGCACGGGTGCGGGTTTCTCACTGATCGGCCACCTCGGGATGAGTGGCCAGCTGCTCGTCCAGGACCCGTCGACGCCGGACGAGACCCATCTGCGGGTCCGGCTGCGCTTCACCGACGGCGGGCGCGAGCTGCGCTTCGTCGACCAGCGGACCTTCGGCGGCCTGGCGGTCGAGGAGGCCGAGGAGGGCGACCCGGAGGGCACGCCGGTCTCCATCGCGCACATCGCCCGGGACCCGCTCGACCCGCGCTTCGACGACGAGGCCTTCACGGCCGCGCTGCGGGCCAGGCGCACCACGGTCAAGCGGGCGCTGCTGGACCAGACCCTGATCAGCGGTGTCGGCAACATCTACGCCGACGAGGCGCTGTGGCGCTCCAAGCTGCACTACGACCGCCCGACCGTGACGCTCACCCGCCCCCAGGCCGCCCTGCTGCTGGCCAGCGCCCGGGACGTGATGACCGCGGCGCTCGCCGTCGGCGGCACCAGCTTCGACAGCCTCTACGTCAACGTGAACGGCGAGAGCGGCTACTTCTCCCGAGACCTCGACGCCTACGGCCGCGAGCAGGAGCCCTGCCGCCGCTGCGGCACCCCGATCCGGCGGGCCGCCTGGATGAACCGCTCAAGCTACTTCTGCCCCCGCTGCCAGCGCGTGCCGCGGACCCGCAGCGGGGGCTGAGCCGCTACTGCTTGGCGAGTTCCGGCTGGGCGGCGGAATCCTCGGCCGGGGCACCGTGGGTGTCCTGGCCGAAGTAGGCGACGCCGACGGCGGAGACCACCGCGAGCAGGAAGCCGATCACGCCGAGCCAGCCCAGGCCGGCCTTGGAGGAGTCGCCGAGCCAGAGCACGCCGACCACGCCGGGCAGCACCGTCTCGCCGACCACCAGCGCGGCCGTCGCGCCGTTCACCGAGCCGATCTGCAGCGCCACGGTGTGCACGTACATGCCGCCGAGGCCGCCGAGCAGGATCGCGTACAGCGCCGGGTCGGAGAGCAGCCGGCCGAGGTCGAACGGGTCGATGCCGTTGAGGACGCGCACGCCGATGCCCAGGGCGCCGAAGCCGAGGCCGGAGAGCAGACCGGCCACGATCGCGCCCTTGGAGCCCATCCGGCGCACCAGTAGGCTGCCGCCGACCAGCAGCACCGTGGTGATGATCAGCAGCCACCAGTGGAAGGACATCTCCGCGTGGTGGCCGCCCTCCGGGCCGGCCGAGACGGCCAGCAGCACCAGCGCCGAGCAGAGCACGCCGATCGAGGCCCACTCCAACTGCTTGAGCCGGATGCCCAGCAGCTTGATGCTCAGCACCGCGGTGATCACCAGGTTGGCGCTGATGATGGTCTGGGAGAGGAACAGCGGCAGCAGCCGCGCGGCGAGTGCGCCCAGCCCGAAGCCGATCAGGTCGAGCACCGAGCCGGTGATGAACTCCCAGGTGACGGCGGCCTTCGCGGTGGAGGACAGGCTCGGTCCGCCGTGCTCGGTGGTCGAGGTGGTGGCGCCCTTGGCCGCCTCCTCCCGGGCGGAACGGCGGGATCCGACGGCCTGAAGGACCGAGCCGGTGCCGTAGCAGGCGGATGCCGCCACGGCCGTGACGAGGCCGATGATCACCGAGCGCTCCGATCGGGAGTTGGTTCAAGAACAGGTAATGGGACCAGCGGCCCGGGACCACTATGCCCGCTCGCGCGGTACGGTCGGCACGCCCCCTCGGGCCTTCGCGGACCGCCCCCGAACCGCCCCGGGCCCGCCGGGACGTACCTCCGGGCGACTCGCGCGGTTCCCACGCCCCACCCGTCTCAGGGGTGACTGGGGGAAACGTCATCCGCGAGAAGGGGAAGTGCCCCGGCGGACGGCGGGGAATCCTGTCATAACCAGTATGCGAAGGGTATGCCGTGCTCTGCCGCCGGTCACGGTAGCGTCGGGGGCATGAGAACCCTTGCACGACGTACCCGGGGCGCCGGGCCACTTGCCCTGGTGGCGGCGCTGCTCGGGCTGATGCTCCTGCTGGCGCCCTCGGCCTCGGCCGCCGGCGGCCTGAGCGACGCCGCGGCCACCCTGAAGAAGGGGCAGGTCTACGTCGCCCCGCAGATGCTGGACCGCTTCAGCCAGGCCCAGGCGGACGCCCTGACCAAGAAGATCGAGAAGGCCGACAAGCCGATCTTCATCGCGGTCGTCCCCGATGCCGCCAACAAGGACACCGTCCTGACGGACCTGCGCACCCTGGTGGGCATCGACGGCGTCTACGGCGTCTGGCGGGGCACCAGCGGCTTCATGGCCCGCTCCGACCGCGGCGCGATGGGCGTCGGCGTCGCGGACCGGATCGGGGGCGCCGTCGCCCGCGCCGACAAGGGTGACATCAACGCCACCCTGAACGACTTCGTCGACCAGGCCGCCCCGCAGACCAAGGGCACCGGGGTCAACCACAGCACCTCGATCGCCTGGGTGATCATCCCGGTGGTGCTGGTGGCACTGGCCGGCGCCGGCGTCTTCTTCCTCTTCCGCCGCGCCAAGAAGCGCAAGGAGGAGAAGGCCCGTGCCGAGCTGGAGCAGCTGCGCCGCGTCGTCGACGAGGACATCACCGCCTTCGGTACCGAGCTGGAGCGGCTCGACTTCAACCCGCGTGCGGCGGACGCCGACGACGCCCAGCGCGCCGACTACAGCAGCGCGCTGGACTCGTACGAGAAGTCCAAGCGGCTGATGGACGAGGCCAAGAAGCCCGAGGACGTCAAGCAGGTCACCGAGGCGATCGAGGACGGCCGGTTCCAGTTGGCCACCCTGGCGGCCCGGCGGGAGAAGCGCCCGCTGCCCGAGCGTCGGCCCCCGTGCTTCATGGACCCGCGGCACGGCCCGTCCGTCAAGGACGTCGACTGGGCCCCGGCCGGCGGCGCCGCCCGCTCCGTCCCGGTCTGCCAGGCCGACGCCGACCGGGTCGCGGCCGGTCTCGACCCGGCGGTCCGCACCGTCGACACCGAGTACGGCCCGCAGCCGTACTGGAACGCCGGCCCGGCCTACGCGCCCTACGCGGGCGGGTACTACAGCAGCTTCGGCGGCGGCCTGTTGCCGGGCCTGCTGGTCGGCACCGTGCTCGGCTCGATGATGAGCGAGCCGGCCTACGCCGCGTCGCCGATGATGGAGAGCCACCACGGCTACCAGGACCATTACGAGGGCGGCGACTACACCGGCGCCGACTTCAACGCCGCGGACTTCAGCGGCAGCGACTGGAGCGGTGGCGGTGACTTCGGCGGCGGTGGCGACGACTGGTGATCCGCTGATCCGCTGATCCGAGCCTGACCCCACGGCCCCGCCGGTTCTTCCGGCGGGGCCGTTCGCCGTCCTCGGGCGGGGCCGAGTGACGCGGTTTGAGAAGCCAACCCGGTGTGGCACGCCGGCACCGTGACCTCCGACACCCCGCACGCCCGCACCCTCGCCGCCGCCCCCGGCCGGCCGTGCTCGATGGCGGCCGCGCCGCAGGTGGTGGCGAGAAGTGGGCGCTGCTGGCGGTGCGCGAGCTGTTCTACGGCAACCACCGCTTCGACTGGATCGCCCCGGGCCCTGGAGGAGGCCGGGGTGGTCGAGCGCCGCGCGTACAGCGAGCGGCCGCTCCGCTACGAGTACCACCTCACCGAGGCCGGCCGGGACTTCGCGCTCGCGCACGCGCTGCGCACCTGGGGTGACCGCTGGCTGGTGCCGGACTCCCTGGTGACCTTCGCGCACGGGCCCGAGGGCCGCGAGCCGCACCCCTCCTACCCGGCCTGGGTCTGCCGCACCTGCGGCCGCGAGGCCCGCCGCGGCGAGCCGCACGCCGAGGTGCACACCCCCGGGTTGGACGGTCGAGGGCCCTGTGGAGCTGTGACCGGCCGCGCTGCCCGGCTAGGGTCGGGGCATGCACGGTCGCGACGCCCACAGTGATGAACCGGTCCGGGTGACCGCCTGGGTCCGGGGGAAGGTCCAGGAGGTCGGCTTCCGCTGGTGGACCAGGGCGCGGGCGCTGGAGATCGGTCTGACCGGCTACGCTGGCAACCTCGGCGACGGCCGGGTGCAGGTGGTGGCCGAGGGCCTGGCCGCCGACTGCGAGCAGCTGCTGACCTTGCTGCGCGGCCCCGACACGCCCGGCGCGGTGAGCGGCGTGACCGAGATCTGGACCGCCGTCAGCGCAGGTTACGAGGGCTTCGAGGTCCGCTGAGCCGCTGTTTTCCGGCCCGACACCGTCGCTTCCGGGAAATGATCGGCAACCGCCGGTGTCATACGGTTGCCATTCGGGCAGACTCGTGGTTGACTCCGCATCGAACGATGATCCACGAGCACGTGGTGGACCCGGGCCCGAGCCCCCAGGCGTGACGACACCGCCGGGCAGGTGACAGGGGCGCGGTAGCGTGCGGTGATCGTGTTGACCCGTACCGTCTTTGGTGAGACGCTTGAAGCCCGCGCACACGATCGCGTTTCCCGGTAGGCACATGCCCTCGTGAGTCCAGCTCACGGTGGTTGTGCCGTAGTGCCCAGCCAGCACTTCCGGTGCGCGCCGCGCGTGCGTCCCCCTTCCCCCTAGACCTGTACCGTTCCGGTTCGGTCACTCAGCGTGGAGGACCATTCATCATGGCAAAGGCGCTTCTCGGGTACGTCGGCGGCCCCGACCCGCGAATGCTCTCCGAGATGCGACGGCTCCAGCAGCGCGTCCAGGCCCTTGAAGCCGAGCTCCTTCGGATGCAGGCTGAGAACGACGCTCTCACCGCTGTCGCTAGTGAGCACTCGCTGCTCAACAGCATCGATCTGGACCAGCGGGAGCCGGCTCTCACCTGAGCCCCGCCCCGGTCCTCGCAGATCGACGCCGCTGTGCACTGAGCCGCCCCGAAAGGGACGCAGCTTTGCAAGGGACGCCCGGATGTGGCGTCCCTTCGTCGTGTCGGGCTCCGGATACAGTCGGTCCCTGTCGTGAGTGATTGAGGAGACCGGCCGCGTGCACCTGAAGAGTCTGACGCTGCGCGGATTCAAGTCCTTCGCCTCCAGCACCACCCTGCGCTTCGAGCCGGGCATCACCTGCGTCGTCGGCCCGAACGGCTCCGGCAAGTCGAACGTGGTCGACGCACTGTCCTGGGTGATGGGCGAGCAGGGGGCCAAGTCGCTGCGCGGCGGCAAGATGGAGGACGTCATCTTCGCCGGGACCAGCGGGCGCGCCCCGCTCGGCCGCGCCGAGGTCAGCCTCACCATCGACAACAGCGACGGCGCCCTGCCGATCGACTACTCCGAGGTGACGATCACCCGGACCATGTTCCGCAACGGCGGCAGCGAGTACGGCCTCAACGGCGAGACCTGCCGCCTGCTGGACATCCAGGAACTGCTCTCCGACTCCGGCATCGGCCGCGAGATGCACGTCATCGTCGGGCAGGGCCAGCTCGACTCCGTGCTGCACGCCGACCCGATGGGCCGACGCGCCTTCATCGAGGAGGCGGCCGGCGTCCTCAAGCACCGCAAGCGCAAGGAGAAGGCGCTGCGGAAACTGGACGCGATGCAGGCCAACCTCAACCGGGTCCAGGACCTGGCGGCCGAACTGCGCCGCCAGCTCGGACCGCTCGGCCGGCAGGCCAGGATCGCCCGCCGTGCCGCCGGCATCCAGGCCGACCTGCGCGACGCCCGGCTGCGGCTGCTCGCCGACGACCTGCTCACCCTGCGCCGGGCCGTCGAGGCCGAGGTCGCCGACGAACTGGCGCTGCGGCTGCGCCGGACCACCGTCGAACAGGAGCTGGCCCGCGCGGTGCAGCGCGAACGGGTCCTGGAAGCGCAGGTCCAGCAGCTCGGCCCTAGCCTGGAGACCGCCCGGCAGACCTGGTACCGGCTCTCCGCGCTCGCCGAGCGCACCCGCGGCACGATCGGACTGGCCGAGGCCCGGGCCCGGCACGCCGCCGCCGGGGGACAGGGCGAGGAGCGGCGCGGCCGCGACCCTGAGGAGCTGGAGCGGGAGGCCGAGCGGGTCCGCGAGGAGGAAGCCGCCCTCGTCGAGGCGCTGGAGGAGGCCCAGTACGCGCTGGCCGAGGCGGTCGAGCGCAAGGGCGGGCTGGAACGCGGGCTGGCCGCCGAGGAACGCCGGCTGCGGGACGCGGCCCGGGCCATCGCGGACCGCCGGGAAGGCCTCGCTCGACTGCAGGGGCAGGCCGCCGCCGCCCGCTCCAAGGCGACCTCGGCCGAGGCCGAGATCGGCCGGCTCACCGAAGCCCGGGACGAGGCGCTGCTGCGCGCCGAGGCCGCCCAGGGCGAACTGGACGAGCTCCAGCAGCAGGTGGACTGCCTGGCCGGGGACGACGAGCAGGCCGAGGCCGGGCACCGGGCGGCCCGGGAGCGGCTGGCCGCCCTGGAACGGGAGCTGGCCGCCGCCCGGGAGGCGGCCGGGGCCGCCGAGCGCGAACGGGCCGCACTCACCGCGCGGCACGAGGCGCTCTCGCTCGGACTGCGCCGCAAGGACGGCACCGGGGCGCTGCTGGACGCGGGGGAGCGGCTGACCGGGCTGCTCGGCCCGGCGGCCGCGCTGCTGCGGATCGAGGCCGGGTACGAGGTGCCGGTCGCCGCGGCGCTCGGAGCGGCGGCCGACGCGGTGGCCGTGGACTCGCCGACCGCCGCAGCCGGGGCGTTGCGGCTGCTGCGCGAGCAGGACGCCGGGCGGGCCGCGCTGTTGATCGCCGGTGCTCCGGAAGTTCCGTATGCGCGCGGGGGGTTGCCGGGCGGGCAGTTGCCGGAAGGGGCCCGGTGGGCGGCCGAACTGGTGGACGGCCCGGCCGAGTTGCGCGCAGCCATCCGGAACCTGCTGTCCGGGGTGGCGGTGGTCGCCGACCTGGACCGGGCGCTGCGACTGGTCGCCGACCACCCCGGGCTGACCGCCGTCACCGCCGACGGGGACCGGCTGGGCGCCGGATTCGCACAGGGCGGCTCCGGCGGCGCGCCGAGCCTGCTGGAGACCCAGGCGGCGGTGGACGAGGCGGGTCGGGCGATCGGGGAGCTCACCCTGTGCTGCGCCGAGTCGGCCGAGCGGCTGGCCGAACTCGCCGAGCTGCGGCGGGAGTCGGCCGCCGAGGTGGAGCAACTCGCCGAGCTGCGGCGGCAGGCGGAGAAGGAGCGGGCCCAGGTGGCCGGTGCGCTCGGCCGCCTCGGCGGGCAGGCCCGCGCCGCCGTCGGGGAGGCCGAGCGGCTGTCGGCCGCCGCCGCCCGGGCCGAACAGGGCCTGGCCGAACTACTGCTCACCGCCGAGGAGCTGGCCGAACGACTGGCCGTGGCCGAGGAGTCGGCGGACGCGGGGGAGGACGAGCCGGACCCCGCCGAGCAGCAGCGGCTGGCCGAGGCCGCCTCGGCCGCCCGGCAGGCCGAACTGGAGGCCCGGCTCGCCGTACGCACCCACGAGGAGCGGGTCCGCGCCCTGGCCGGCCGGGCCGACCAGCTGGACCGTGCCGCCCGCGCCGAGCGGGAGGCGCGCGCCCGGGCCGCCGACCGCCGTCGGCGCGCCGAGCACGACGCCGGGGTGGCGAAGGCCGTCGCGGCGGGCGCCCGGCAGCTGCTGGCCTGCCTGGAGGTGTCGCTGGCCCGCGCCGACGCCGGGCGCGCGGCGGTCGAACAGGCACGCGCCGAGCGCGAGCACGAACTGCGCGAACACCGCGAGCACGGCCGGGGCCTCAAGGAGGAGCTGGACAAGCTGGTCGACGCCGGGCACCGGGACGAGGTGCTGCGGGCCGAGAAGCGGCTGCGGATCGAGCAGCTGGAGGCCCGGGCGCTGGAGGAGTTCGGCATCGACGGGGGCGAGCTGCTCGCCTCGTACGGGCCGGACCAGCCCGTCCCGCCGTCGCCCGCGGCGTCAGCCGCTGATGTCGCAGCCGAGGAGGGGAAGGAGCCGGGGGAACCGTACCCGTACGTCCGGGCCGAGCAGGAGAAGCGGTTGAGGACCGCCGAGAAGGCCTACCAGCAGCTCGGCAAGGTCAACCCGCTGGCGCTGGAGGAGTTCGCCGCGCTGGAGGAGCGCCACCAGTTCCTCGGCGAGCAGCTGGACGACCTCAAGCGCAGCTGGCGCGACCTGCTGGACATCGTCCGGGACGTGGACCAGCGGGTCGAGCAGCTGTTCACCTCGGCGTACCACGACACCGCCGCCCAGTTCGAGGGCGTCTTCGCCCGGCTCTTCCCGGGCGGCGAGGGGCGGCTCGTCCTGACCGATCCGGACAACATGCTCACCACCGGGGTCGAGGTGGAGGCCCGCCCGCCGGGCAAGAAGGTCAAGCGGCTGTCGCTGCTGTCCGGCGGCGAGCGCTCGCTGACCGCGGTGGCGCTGCTGGTGGCGATCTTCAAGGCCCGGCCCAGCCCGTTCTACGTGATGGACGAGGTGGAGGCGGCGCTGGACGAGACCAACCTGCGCCGGCTGATCGGGATCATGGAGGAGCTGCGGGAGAGCTCCCAGCTGATCGTGATCACCCACCAGAAGCTGACCATGGAGTCCGCCGACGCCCTGTACGGCGTGACCATGAAGGGCGACGGGATCTCCCAGGTGATCAGCCAGCGGCTGCGGGAGGAGCACCGCGAGCGGAAGCCTCGCGGTGCCGTCCCGGAGCCGACGGATTGAGACCCGCCAGCCGATGTCGGGCACATGCCCGCCTGCGACCCCCGATCACGGATACTGGGGGGCGTTGTGACTCCTACCCCTCAGGTGTGAGGGGGCTTCTCACTCAGTCGTCTGACGACCTCGTGACGGCCAAGCCCTGACCGGTGCCGGACGGCGCAGTGGCCGGCGTGAGGGAGCGGCAGCGCTTCGTGCGTCGAAAGCCGAAGGATCATTCTGTCGTGGGAACAAGCGAAGGAAACTGATGTGGAATACGTGATCCTTGCCGTAGTCATCGCCGTGATCGCCATTTGCGCGATCGCGGGCCTCGTCGTTTCCGGCAGACGACGCCAGCAGCTGCCCCCGAAGTCGCAGGCGCCGGTCATCACGGCGCCGAAGACCACCCCGCCGGAGCCCCAGGTCGGCGAGGAGGCCGCGCCGCCCACCGAGGAGCCCCGCCGCACCGTCGAGGAGGTGGAACTCCCGGCGGTCCCCGAGGCCCCCGAGGTCGAGGCCCCCGAGGTCGAGGCCGCCGAGGTCGAGGCCCCCGAGGTCGAGGCCCCCGAGGTCGAGGCCGCCGAGGCCGAGGCGGTGCCCGCCGTCGAGGTCCCCGAGCCCACCGCCGGCCGGCTGGTCCGGCTGCGCTCTCGGCTCTCCCGCTCGCAGAACTCGATCGGCAAGGGCCTGCTCTCGCTGCTCTCCCGCGAGCACCTGGACGAGGACACCTGGGAGGAGATCGAGGACACCCTGCTCACCGCCGACGTCGGCGTCGCGCCGACCCAGGAGCTGGTCGAGCGGCTGCGCACCCGGGTGAAGGTGCTCGGCACCCGGACGCCCGAGGAACTGCGCGCGCTGCTGCGCGAGGAGCTGGTCGGGCTGATCGGCGAGGACGCCGACCGCACCGTCCACTCAGTCAAGCACGAGGAGGGCCCGGCCGTGGTCCTGGTCGTCGGCGTCAACGGTGTCGGCAAGACCACCACCACCGGCAAGCTGGCCCGTGTCCTGGTCGCCGACGGCCGCAGGGTGGTGCTCGGCGCCGCCGACACCTTCCGTGCCGCCGCCGCCGACCAGCTGCAGACCTGGGGCGAGCGGGTCGGTGCGCGCACCGTGCGCGGCCCGGAGGGCGGGGACCCGGCCTCGATCGCCTTCGACGCGGTCAAGGAGGGCATCGCCGAGGGCGTGGACACCGTGCTGATCGACACCGCCGGCCGACTGCACACCAAGACCGGCCTGATGGACGAGCTGGGCAAGGTCAAGCGGGTCGTCGAGAAGCACGGCCCGGTGGACGAGGTGCTGCTGGTGCTGGACGCCACCACCGGCCAGAACGGCCTGATCCAGGCCCGGGTGTTCGCCGAGGTGGTGGACATTACCGGCATCGTGCTGACCAAGCTGGACGGCACCGCCAAGGGCGGCATCGTGGTCGCGGTGCAGCGCGAGCTGGGCGTGCCGGTCAAGCTGATCGGTCTGGGCGAGGGCGCGGACGACCTGGCGCCGTTCGAGCCGGGTGCGTTCGTGGACGCGCTGATCGGGGACTGACCGGGGCTCCCCGTCGGATGAAGGGTCCGCTCCTCCGGGGGCGGGCCCTTTCGCGTGCCCGCTCTCCTAGGAGGCGATCCAGGCGGGCTCGGCGGTGCGCTCGCGGCTGCGGTGGCAGGCGTAGGCGAGGGTGCCGAGCAGCAGCCGGGCCTCGGGCGGGCAGCCGGCGTTGTCGCGGGTGGGGCGGCGCAGCCAGCGGACCGGGCCGAGCCCGCCGAGGACGGTGGGCGGGGCAGCGACGTAGCTGCCCTCGCCGTGGCAGGCCAGGTCGAGCGCGGCGTCGTCCCAGCCCATCCGGTACAGCAGGTCGGGCAGTCGACGGGCGGTGCCGGCGGCGACCAGGAACTGCAGCCGGCCGGTGGGCGGGGCGAGCACCGGGCCGACCTGGGTGCCCATCCGCTCCAGCCGGACCAGCGCCTGCAGACCGGCCTGCTCGGGGACGTCCAGGACGTCGAAGGCGCGGCCGGTGGGGAACAGTACGGAGCCCTGGGCGCCGGCGGCGCGGGCCCGGCTCTCGGTGCCCGGCACGGGGTGCAGGCCGGGCACGGCGCAGCGGTGGGTGCCGCAGGGACAGCGGGTCGGGGCGGTGACGGAGCCGGCCGGGTCGCCGGTGGCGACCGCCCAGCCCCAGCGGCCGGTGTACTCCGCGGCGGCCTGGGACGCGGTGACCTTGGTGCGGCGGCGCGCGCCCAGCGGTGCCAGCCGCAGGTGCCCCAGTCGAAGTTCGCCGAACAGGTTGTCCATGCCTCCCCCAACAGGTTCTCGTTGCCGATGGTTACGGGACGGTGACTGTGTGTTGATTGTCCGTTGCGTTGTGCGTTGTGCGGTGGCGGCGCGCGGCGCTTGGCGTGCGCCTGTTGCGGTGGTGCGCCTCGGGCGCCGCCTTGTGGGGGCGGCGCCGATGCCGGATCGTCGTGTGCGTGAGGCTGCTGCTGTCCCGAGTGGGCGGCGAACTCGCCTGTGACTGCGGTGGATTGCCGGGTCTGCCGGGTCTTCCGGGGTTGGCCGGGGGACTTGGCGGCCCGTACATGCCGGACCCGTCGGGACTATCCAGTGAAGCGCGTGCCCCTTGACTTCGGTTCACCCCTGGGGGTGGCGAAAGGTGGCGTTTCGCCAGGGTCGCTCCCACGGGTACCTCGCGGGGCACTACGTTCAGCACACGGACGTCGTCGAGGAACCTGCTCCGGGCCGTCGGGGAACGGGAGTTGGGGATGCCGTCGCACCGTCCGGTGCGACGGCACACCAGTACGACGAGGCGGTACCGCAACACCTCAGGCACGGCACGTCTGGCAAGAGCCCGCAACCGTCGGGCGGTCACGATCGGGGCCCCTCAGGGGCCGGGCGGGATGGGGACGTTCCCATGGCAGAGAAGCAACCCAATGAGAAGCTGACCACGTGGTTCGCCCGCAGTGGCTGGTCCAAGGGGGAGTTGGCCCGCCAGGTCAACCGCCGGGCCCGGCAGATCGGCGCCCACCACGTGTCCACCGACACCTCCCGGGTGCGCCGCTGGCTCGACGGCGAGCAGCCCCGCGAGCCGATCCCGAAGATCATGTCGGAGCTGTTCTCGGAGCGCTTCGGCTCGGTGGTCTCGGTCGAGGACCTCGGCCTGCGCGCCGCGATCCCGGTCTCCACCGTGGGCGGCGGCGTGGACCTGCCGTGGAGCGCCCCACAGACCGTCCAGCTGATCAGCGAGTACTCCCGCAGCGACCTGATGCTCAACCGCCGGGGCTTCCTCGGCACCTCGCTCGCGCTGACCGCCGGCGCCGCGCTGATCGAGCCGATGCAGCGCTGGCTCGCCCCCGGCCCGGGCGGCATGCCCACCCCGATCCTGACCGCGGCCAACGGCGGCGAGGCGTTCACCGGCCGACTCTCCGAGCCCGAGCTGGAACTGTTGGAGCAGACCACGGTCATGTTCCGCCAGTGGGACGCCCAGAACGGCGGCGGGCTGCGCCGCAAGGCCGTGGTCGGCCAGCTCCACGAGGTCACCGACCTGCTCCAGGAGACGTACACCGAGGACACCACCAAGCGACTGTTCCGGCTCACCGCCGAGCTCGCCCACCTGGCCGGTTGGATGTCCTACGACGTCGGGATGCACCCGAGCGCGCAGAAGTACTACGTGCTGGCCCTGCACGCGGCCAAGGAGGCCGGTGACCGCCCGTTCGGCGCGCTGATCCTCACCGACATGAGCCGCCAGATGATCCACCTCAACCGGGGCGAGGACGCCCTGGAGCTGATCCACCTGGCGCAGTACGGCAGCCGGGACACCGCCACCCCGCGCCAGCAGTCCCTGCTGTACGCGATGGAGGCGCGCGCCTACGCCACCATCGGCGAGGTGAACCGCTGCGCCCGGGCGATCCGGCTGGCCGAGGACACCTTCACCGACATCCGTGAGGGGGACGGGGACCCGGACTGGCTGAAGTTCTTCTCACCGGCCGAGCTGAACGCCGAGAACGCGCACTCCTACCGCGACCTCGCCTACCACTCGGACAACGCCCAGCTGTACGCCTCGCTGTCGGCGCCGGTGATGGAGCGCGCCGTCGACCTGTTCCGTCAGGACGAGGACCACGTGCGCTCGTACGCCTTCAACCTGGTCGGCATGGCCAGCGTGCACCTGCTGCAGAGAGAGGCCGAGGAGGCGGTGGTGTACGCCGAGCAGGCGGTGGACATCGCCACCAAGGTGCGCTCGGAGCGGCTGAACTCCCGGGTGCGCAAGACCACGGAGGCCGCGGCTGCCCGGTTCAAGGGCGTGGACGCGGTGAGCCGGCTCAAGGAGCGGGTGGTCCAGGACATCCCGGAGTACGTCTCGGTGGTCTGACCGCCCCCCGCACAGGACTCCACCGACCGTGACGGCCGCCGTCGCCACGGCTGGTGGCATTTCCTCCCCGAAGAGCGCTGCCGGTGGCGGCGTGCGGCGGCACGGTACGCCATCCGGCCCTGCGGCCGGGCCGCGGTTCACGTGCCTGTAACCCGCGCGTCGCACGCGTCACGGCCGCGAAACAACGGACCGCACTGGCCGAAACCAGCCTTCGGCACTCTCCTCTTCATCGCCGCCACCCCGGGTGGCACGGGACAGGTACCCGGGGGTAGGAGCGGCTTTCACGCAGAGGAGACGCCGATGCCGGACGGCTTCAGCGCGGGCGACACCGCCTTCGTGCTCATCAGTGCGGCCCTGGTCATGGTGATGACCCCGGGCCTGGCCTTCTTCTACGGGGGCATGGTCAGGGCCAAGAGCACACTGAACATGCTGGCGATGAGCTTTCTCTCGCTCGGCATCGTCAGCGTGCTCTGGGTCCTCTACGGGTACTCGCTCAGCTTCGGGCCCGACTCCTTCGCCGGACTCATCGGCAACCTGGACTTCCTCGGGATGCGCGGCATCGGGCTGAACGAGCTGACCGGGTCCATCCCGGTGACCGCGTTCGCGGTCTTCCAGCTGATGTTCGCGATCATCACCCCGGCGCTGATCAGCGGCGCCATCGCGGACCGGGCCAAGTTCGCCGCCTGGGGCCTGTTCATCGCCCTCTGGGTAACGATCGTCTACTTCCCGGTCGCGCACTGGGTGTTCTTCTTCGACAACGGCAATGGCGGCTGGCTCGGCGACAGAAACGGCGTGATCGACTTCGCCGGCGGGACGGCCGTGCACATCAACGCCGGTGTCGCGGGCCTCGCGCTCTGCCTGGTGCTGGGAAAGCGGGTCGGCTTCAAGAAGGACCCGATGCGCCCGCACAGCCTGCCGCTGGTGATGCTCGGCTCCGGGCTGCTGTGGTTCGGCTGGTTCGGCTTCAACGCGGGTTCGGCGCTGGCCGCCAACGGCGTCGCCGCGATGGCCTTCGTCAACACCCAGGTCGCCACCGGCGCGGCGCTGGTCGGCTGGCTGATCTACGAGAAGCTCAAGCACGGCGCGTTCACCACCCTGGGCGCCGCCTCCGGCGCGGTGGCCGGCCTGGTCGCGATCACCCCGGCCTGCGGCTCGGTCAGCCCGCTCGGCGCGGTGGCGATCGGCCTGATCGCGGGCGCGGTCTGCGCCGCCGCCGTCTCGCTGAAGTACCGCTGGGGCTTCGACGACTCGCTCGACGTGGTGGGCGTGCACGCGGTGGGCGGGGCGATCGGCTCGCTGCTGATCGGCCTGTTCGCCACCGGCGGGGTCGGCCAGACCGCCAAGGGCCTGTTCTACGGCGGCGGGCTGGGCCAGCTCGGCAAGCAGGCGATGGGCGTGGCGGTGGTCGCGGCGTACTCGTTCGTGCTGTCCTGGCTGCTGGCGAAGGCGGTCGACAAGCTGGTCGGCTTCCGGGTCGCCGAGGAGGTCGAGGTGGCCGGCATCGACCAGGCCGAACACGCCGAGTCCGCCTACGATTTCAGCGCCGTGGGCGCGGGCCTGGCCCGAGCCCTGCCGGGCTTGGGCGGCGTGGCCTTCGCGCCGGTCGCCGTGTCCGCCGAGAAGCCCGCCGAGAAGCCCGCCGAGAAGCCCGTCGAGAAGCCCGCCGAGAAGACCGCCGAGAAGACCGCCGAGAAGACCGAGGTCGACGCCTGATGAAGCTCATCACCGCCGTGATCAAGCCGTACCGCCTGGACGAGGTGAAGGCCGCCCTGCAGGCCTTCGGGGTCCACGGCCTGACCGTCACCGAGGCCAGCGGCTACGGCCGCCAGCGCGGCCACACCGAGGTCTACCGGGGCGCCGAGTACACCGTGGACCTGGTGCCGAAGATCCGGATCGAGGTCCTGGTCGAGGACGAGGACGCCGACGACCTGATCGACGTCCTGGTGAAGGCCGCCCGGACGGGGAAGATCGGCGACGGCAAGGTGTGGAGCATCCCGGTCGACACCGCCGTCCGGGTCCGCACCGGCGAACGCGGGCCGGACGCCCTGTGAGGCCCTGACCGATCGGCGGGCCCGCGCCCCTCCCCACGGGGGCGCGGGCCCGCCGACGGCGTATCGGCGCCCGGCCGGGCCGCAGGCCGTACGGCGCCCCGATCGGCCGCTCGGCGGCCCACCTGACGGACGGGACCCACGCGCATGACCACCGAGACCAGCCACTCCGACCCCTCCGACCACGCCGCCGCCCGGGCCGAGCTGCTCGACCGGCCCGGTCTGACCGGCCGCCCCCGCCGCGCCGCGCTCGCCCGGCTCACGGACGACTGGCTGGCCGGGCTGCTCGCCGCCGCCGACGCCCCCGCCTCCGGTGTCGCGCTGGTCGCCGTCGGCGGCTACGGGCGCGGCGAACTGTCCCCGCGCAGCGACCTGGACGTCCTGCTGCTGCACGACGTCCCGATCGCCCGTGAGCTGCCCGAACGGATCTGGTACCCGGTCTGGGACGCGGGCGCCAAGCTCGACCACTCGGTGCGCACCGTCGCCGAGGCCCGCTCCGTCGCCGCCGCCGACCTCAAGGCCCAGCTCGGCCTGCTGGACGCCCGCCACCTCGCCGGGGACTCGGCGCTCACCGCCGCGCTGCGCTCCGCGGTGCTCACCGACTGGCGCGCCAGCGCCCCCGCGCGCCTGCCCGAGCTGCGCGAGCTGGGCCGGGAGCGGGCCGAGCGGCACGGCGAGCTGTCCTTCCTGCTGGAGCCCGACCTCAAGGAGGCCCGCGGCGGGCTGCGCGACCTCGTCGCGCTGGACGCGATCGCCGCCACCTGGCTCGCCGACGCGCCCCGGGACGGCCTGGACGCCGCCGCGCTGCGGCTGGCCGACGTCCGCGACGCGCTGCACCTGGCCACCGGCCGGTCCACCGAGCGGCTCAGCCTCCAGGACCAGGACCAGGTCGCCGAGCGGCTCGGCGTGCTGGACGCGGACACCCTGCTGCGCCAGGTCTACGAGGCCGCCCGGACCATCGCCTACGCGAGCGACGTCACCTGGCGGGCGGTGGAGCGGATACTGGCCGCCCGGTCCGGCCGGGGCCGCCGGGTGGGCCGGCTGGCCATCCCGTTCACCGGCGTCGGCCGGGGCACCGGCGCGGTGGCCCGGGGCACCGTCGAGCGCCGTCCGCTCGCCGAGGGCGTGGTCGAGCAGGACGGCGAGGCGGTGCTCGCCCAGGCCGCCCGCCCGGCCGCCGACCCGGTGCTGCCGCTGCGCGCCGCGGCCGCCGCCGCGCAGAACGGGCTGACCGTCTCGTACGCGACGGTGCGCCGACTGGCCACCGAGTGCCGACCGCTGCCGGTGCCCTGGCCGGACGAGGCGCGCGAGCAGCTGGTCACCCTGCTCGGCGCCGGGGAGGCGGCCGTCCCGGTGTGGGAGGCGCTGGAGGCGGAGGGGCTGGTCACCCGGCTGCTGCCGGACTGGGAGCGGGTGCGCTGCCGTCCGCAGCGCAACGCGGTGCACCGCTGGACGGTGGACCGGCACCTGGTCGAGACGGCCGTGCGGGCCGCCGCGATGACCCGCCGGGTGGCCCGGCCGGACCTGTTGCTGGTCGCCGCGCTGCTGCACGACATCGGCAAGGGCTGGCCCGGCGACCACAGCGAGGCCGGCGAGGTGATCGTCCGGGACCTGGCCGTCCGGATGGGCTTCGGCGCCGAGGACACCGAGACCCTGGCGGTGCTGGTCCGCCACCACCTGACCCTGGTCGACACCGCGACCCGGCGCGACCCGGACGACCCGGCCACCGTGGAGGCGATCACCAAGGTCGTCGGCACCCCGGTGGAGCTGGAGCTGCTGCACGCGCTCACCGAGGCGGACGCGCTGGCCACCGGCCCGGCCGCGTGGAGCAGCTGGCGGGCCTCGCTGGTGGACGGCCTGGTGGCCCGGGCCGCCGCCCAGCTCGCCGGGGCCGGCGGGGCACCCGCGGAGGGGGCGCCCTCCGCCGAGCAGGAGCGGCTCGCGGTCGAGGCCGCGCGCACCGGCACTCCCGCGCTGTCGCTGCTGGCCCAGGTCGATGGGGCGGACCCGGGCACCGAGCCGATGGGCGTCGAGCTGACCCTGGCCGTACCGGACCGGCCCGGGCTGCTCGGCACGGTCGCCGGGGTGTTGGCGCTGCACCGGCTGACCGTCCGCTCGGCAGGGCTGCGCGAGCTGGACCCGATCGGCGCGGGCCCGGTGCTGCTGCTGTCCTGGCGGGTGGCCGCCGAGTTCGGCGAGCTGCCGGAGGCCGCCCGGCTGCGCGCCGATCTGCGCCGGGCCCTGGACGGCTCGCTGGACGTCTCCCGCCGCCTCGCCGAGCGGGACGCCGCCGCCCCGCGCCGCAAGGGCATCCCCACCCCGCCGCCGGTGGTCGCGGTGGCGCCCGCGGTGGCCTCGGCGACCGCGACCGTGCTGGAGGTCCGCGCGCACGACGCCCCCGGGCTGCTGCACCGGATCGGCCGGGCGCTGGACGGGGCGGGGGTGCGGGTGCGCACCGCGCACGTCTCCACGCTGGGCGCGGAGGCCGTGGACTCGTTCTACCTGACCGACGCGGAGGGCCGTCCGCTCACCGCAGAGCGGGCCGGTGAGGTGGTGGTGGCGGTCCGGGCGGCGCTGGGCTGAGAGCCCGCCCGGGCAGGGGTTCCGACAAGGGTTCCGACAGCGGTTCCGACAGGGGAGGAGACCGTACCCGGGGTGGCCGGATACCCTGGGGGACGACGACCGTACCGATACCGATGCCGCAGAGGACCCGCGCCGACGTGTTCGACACCCTTTCCGATCGCCTCGCAGCGACGTTCAAGAACCTCCGGGGCAAGGGCCGCCTGAGCGAGGCGGACATCGACGCCACCGCCCGCGAGATCCGCATCGCGCTGCTGGAGGCGGATGTCGCGCTGCCGGTCGTCCGGGCCTTCATCAAGCAGGTCAAGGAGCGGGCGCTCGGTGTCGAGGTCTCCGGAGCGCTGAACCCGGCGCAGCAGATCATCAAGATCGTCAACGAGGAGCTCATCGCGATCCTCGGCGGCGAGACCCGTCGCGTGCGGTTCGCCAAGAGCGGCCCGACGGTCATCATGCTCGCCGGTCTGCAGGGTGCCGGTAAGACCACCCTCGCGGGCAAGCTCGGCCACTGGCTCAAGAAGCAGAAGCACACCCCGCTGCTGGTCGCCTGCGACCTCCAGCGCCCCAACGCCGTCAACCAGCTCCAGGTGGTCGCCGAGCGGGCCGGTGTGGCCTTCTACGGGCCGCAGCCGGGCAACGGTGTCGGCGACCCGGTGCAGGTCGCCAAGGACTCGATCGAGTACGCCAAGCAGAAGCAGTACGACGTCGTCGTCGTCGACACCGCCGGTCGCCTGGGCATCGACGCCGAGCTGATGCAGCAGGCCGCCGACATCCGCGCCGCGGTGAACCCGGACGAGGTCCTGTTCGTCGTCGACGCGATGATCGGTCAGGACGCGGTCACCACCGCGCAGGCCTTCCTCGACGGCGTCGACTTCACCGGTGTCGTGCTCTCCAAGCTCGACGGCGACGCCCGCGGCGGTGCCGCGCTGTCGGTCGCGCACGTCACCGGCCGGCAGATCATGTTCGCCTCCAACGGCGAGAAGGTCGACGACTTCGACGCCTTCCACCCGGACCGGATGGCCTCGCGCATCCTCGGCATGGGTGACGTCCTCTCGCTGATCGAGAAGGCCGAGCAGACCTTCTCGCAGGCCGAGGCCGAGAAGATCGCCGCCAAGCTGCGCGGCGGCCCGAAGCAGTTCACCCTGGACGACTTCCTGTCGCAGCTGGAGCAGGTCCAGAAGATGGGCTCGATCTCCAAGCTGCTCGGCATGCTGCCCGGTATGGGTCAGATCCGCGAGCAGATCAACAACATCGACGACAAGGACGTCAACCGGGTCGGCGCGATCATCAAGTCGATGACCCCGACCGAGCGCGCCGAGCCGGAGCTGATCAACGGCTCCCGCCGGGCCCGTATCGCCAAGGGTGCGGGTGTCCAGGTCGGCGAAGTGAAGAACCTGGTCGAGCGGTTCTTCGACGCCCGCAAGATGATGTCCGCGATGGCCTCCGGCAAGGGCATGCCCGGCATGCCGGGGATCCCGGGGATGGGCGGCGGCGCGAAGAAGTCCGCCAAGAAGGCCCCGCAGGCCAAGGGCAAGCGCAAGAGCGGCAACCCGCTGAAGCGCGCGCAGGAGGAGGCCGCGGCCGCCGAGCGCCGCGCGCTCGGCGCGGGCGGCGCCCAGGGCCCGGCCGACGGCGGCGCGTTCGGCCTCGGCGCGGGCAAGGGCCCGGCCGACTTCGAGCTGCCCAAGGAGTTCAAGGACATGCTGTAGGCCCCGGCCCGGCTCCGTCCCCGATCGGCCCGTCGTCCCGCATTTCCGGGGCGGCGGGCCGCTCGCATGTCCGATGATGTTGGCGTGCGAGTGATGATCAGGGCCCCGAGGGCCGACGACGAGGTTGTGTACGCCGAGGCGGTCCGACGGTCCGCCGAGCACATCGGGCGGTGGAACCCGGTCGAGCCGGACGGGCTGCCGGAGCTGCTGGAGCGCCAGGGGGCGGGGCTGCGCACCTTCCTGATCTTCGACCGGGACACCGGCGGGCTGGTCGGCAAGGTGAACGTCGCCAACATCGTGATGGGCCGGTTCTGCAACGGCGCGCTGGGCTACGACTCGTACCTGCCGTTCGCCGGCACCGGGCGGATGACCGAGGGCCTGCGGCTGGTCCTGGAGCGCTGCTTCGCCCCGCAGTCGGCCGGCGGTCTCGGCCTGCACCGGCTGGAGATCAACGTGCAGCCGGAGAACGAGCGTTCGATCGCGATGGCCAAGCGGCTGGGCTTCCGGCACGAGGGTTTCACGCCGCGGATGCTGTTCCTGCAGGGGGACTGGCGCGACCACGAGCGCTTCGCGCTGACCGCCGAGGAATGGCCGGGCATCGTGGCGTAACCGCTGGTGGGGGCCGTGGCGCGGTCCGTGGGAGCGGTGGGGCGCGGCGTTGCGGTTGGCTCGTTCGAGCGCCTGTCCGTATTGTCCGGTGGGTGACCGAACCTGTGCCGTCGCGCCAGACCCCCGACCAGCCCTGGCGGTCCGAGGGCGCGCCGCCCCCGCCGCCGCCCCGCCGCCGGATGCCCGGCGGCTGGACGGGCCTCATCCTCACCGCACTCGTGGTGTTCCTGATCTCCGACCTGCTGCTGTCCTTCTTCGGTAACGAGGGCGCCACCACGATCTCCTACACCGAGTTCAACAACCAGCTGAACAAGGGCAACATCACCAAGATCTACTCCAAGGGCGACGCGATCGAGGGCACCCTCAAGACCGCCCAGCCCAAGCCGGACGGCGGCAAGGGGGGCTACGCCGAGTTCGACACCCAGCGCCCCTCCTTTGCGGGCGACAACCTGTGGGCCACCCTGCAACAGCAGGGCGTCGAGGTCACCGCCACCTCACCGGTGCAGCAGCGCAGCTTCCTCACCAACCTGCTGCTCTCGCTCGCCCCGATGCTGCTGCTGATCTTCGTCTGGGTGCTGCTCGCCCGACGGATGGCCGGCGGTCTCGGCGCCGGGCCGCTCGGCCGCAAGGCCCCGCCCAAGCCGGTCACCGCCGAGCAGGGCAAGCGGACCACCTTCGCCGACGTGGCCGGCATCGATGAGGTCGAGGCCGAACTCACCGAGGTGGTCGACTATTTGAAGAACCCCGACCAGTACCGCAGGCTCGGCGCCAAGATGCCGCGCGGCGTACTGCTCAGCGGCCCGCCCGGAACCGGCAAGACCCTGCTGGCGCGGGCCGTGGCCGGCGAGGCCGACGTGCCGTTCTTCTCCGCCTCCGCCTCCGAGTTCATCGAGATGATCGTCGGCGTCGGCGCCAGCCGGGTGCGCGAACTGTTCGCCGAGGCCCGCAAGGTCGCTCCGGCGATCATCTTCATCGACGAGATCGACACCATCGGCCGTCAGCGCGGCGCCGGCGGCGGCACGGGCGGGCACGACGAGCGCGAGCAGACGCTCAACCAGATCCTCACCGAGATGGACGGCTTCTCCGGCTCCGAGGGCGTCATCGTGATCGCCGCGACCAACCGGGCGGACGTGCTCGACCCGGCGTTGCTGCGCCCCGGCCGCTTCGACCGGCGGATCACCGTCAGCCCGCCCGACCGGGAGGGCCGCGCCGCGATCCTGGCCATCCACACCCGGACCGTCCCGCTGGCCGGCAGCGCCGACCTCAACCAGCTGGCCAAGGTGACCCCCGGGATGACCGGCGCCGAACTCGCCAACCTGGTCAACGAGGCGGCCCTGCTGGCCGTCAAGCGCAAGCAGGACGCGGTCAACGAGCGGGACCTCTCGGACGCCCTGGAGAAGGTCCAACTCGGCGCCGTACGGCCGCTGGTGATGCCCCAGGAGGAGCGCGAGCGGACGGCCTACCACGAGAGCGGGCACGCGCTGCTGGGCATGCTCCAGCCCGGCGCGGACCCGGTCCGCAAGATCACCATCGTGCCGCGCGGCCGCGCCCTCGGCGTCACCCTCTCCACCCCGGAGAACGACCGCTACTCGTACACCGAGCCCTACCTGCGCGGCCGGATCATCGGCGCACTGGGCGGGATGGCGGCCGAGCAGGTGGTGTACGGGGTGATCACCACCGGTGCGGAGAGCGACCTGGAGCAGGTCACCAACATCGCGCGCGGGATGGCCGGGCGCTGGGGGATGAGCGAGCGGGTCGGGCGGCTCACCGCGGTGCCCGCGGATGCGCAGGGCGCGTACGGGCTCTCAGCCGCGCCCACCACGCTGGACGCGGTGGACGAGGAGGCGCGGCGGATCGTCGCCGAGTGCTACGAGGACGCGGTGCGGCTGCTGACCGAGCAGCGGCACCGGCTGGACGCGCTGGCGGCGGCGCTGCTGGAGGCGGAGACGCTGGACGAGGAGGAGGCGTACCGGGCGGCGGGGGTGCCGCGGAAGGCCTCGGAGGAGGACGGCGGGTCGGCCTCGGGCGGCGGCTCGGGTTCGTCCTCGACTTCGGGTTCGTCCTCGACTTCGGGTTCGGACGGCGGTGGCGGGTCGGACGGGGCGTCGCTCGATCGGGCGTGAAGGCGCTGACCGGGGGCGCTCGCCGTGATGGCGGGCGCCCCCGGTTTCTTTCGTCCGGCTTCTGGTTCCGCTTGGTTCTGGTTCCGCTTGGTTCTGGTTCCGCTCGGTTCTGCTTCCGGTCGTTCCCGCCGCGGTCGTCAGATGACTCGCCACCGGCCTCCTACCGGGGCCGTTCGGCGACCAGGTAGCGGAAGACGTTCTCCATCCGGACCGTGCCGTCCGGGCGCAGGTACGGCTGCAGCGCCTCCTCCAGCTCCTTGGCCACCAGGGAGGCGCCGGAGAACTCCTCGGCCGCCTCGAACAGCCCGGTGGAGAGCAGACCGCGGACCGCGCTGTCGAGGTCCGGGTAGGCGAACGGGCAGCTCACCCGGCCGCTGCCGGCCGGGCGCAGGCCGGCCGGGGCGAGCAGGTCCTCCAGCGCGCCGGGCGCGCTCAGCTCGAACGGGTCGCGCGCGGTGGTCCGGCCCGCCATCCGGCGTGCCACGTCCAGTACCGGGGCGCTCTGGCAGCGCTCCGGCGGGCCCCAGGCGGCGAGCACCACGTGCCCGCCGGGGAGGGTGAGCCGGGCAGCCTCGGAGACCACCGGGCCGGGCGCGGCGGCGCCGGGCAGCTGCTCGAAGACGGTCACCAGCGAATGGGCCGAGCGGGGGACGGCGGCGGTCGGCCGGGACCCGGCGCACACCCGCAGCCGACGGTTGCGGGCCAGTTCGCGCAGCTCGTCCCGCGGCTCCTGCCCGGCGACCTGGGCGCCCCGTCCGGCCGCGAGCAGCAGGGCCAGTCCGGACCGGCAACCCAGCCCCAGCACGCTGCTCGCCGGGCCGACCTCCAGGCGGTCGTACACCGCCTCGTAGAGCGGCACCAGCATGCGTTCCTGGATCTCCGCCCAATCGCGCGCCCGCGCGGGCGCGGCGGCCCCGGGCTGCGGGTGGTGCGGTCGTGCGCCCGCTGGTCGTACGGTCGTGCCGGTCGTCCGAGCTGAAGCCATCGCGGCCTCCCATCCGGTCCTTCGGTGTGCTGCTACGGCTCCCCCAAAGTCCCGCCCCACTCCAGCGAACAGCGGGTCGAGCCCGGCGTCCAGAGGGGTGCGGGGTGGTGCGCGCGTGTCGCGGTCGTGCGCCCCCTGCGGCCGACCGCGGGCCGCCGTCCAGCGGCCGGGGGTGTGATACCGATTCGAAACCGGGGGCCCCGTCCCCGTACCATTCCGCCCATGGCTAAGGCACCCGTTCTCACCCCTCAGGCGGAAGACTTCCCCCGCTGGTACCAGGACCTCATCAACAAGGCCGAGCTGGCCGACAACGGTCCGGTGCGCGGCACCATGGTCATCCGACCGTACGGCTACGGCCTGTGGGAGCGGATGCAGCAGGAGATGGACGCGCGCATCAAGAAGGCGGGCGCGCAGAACGCCTACTTCCCGATGTTCATCCCGCAGTCCTACCTGACCAAGGAAGCCGAGCACGTCGAGGGCTTCGCGCCCGAGCTCGCGGTGGTCACCCACGGCGGCGGCAAGCAGCTGGAGGAGCCGGTCGTCGTCCGGCCGACCTCCGAGACGATCATCAACGAGTACTTCTCGAAGTGGGTGCAGAGCCACCGCGACCTGCCGCTGCTGATCAACCAGTGGGCCAACGTGGTCCGTTGGGAGCTGCGCCCGCGCGTCTTCCTGCGCACCACCGAGTTCCTCTGGCAGGAGGGCCACACCGCCCACGCCACGTACGAGGACGCCCGCGACTACGCGTCGATGATCCACACCCAGGTCTACGGCGACTTCATGACCAACGTGCTCGGCATCGACGTCGTGCTCGGCCGCAAGACCGCCAAGGAGCGCTTCGCCGGCGCCATCAACACCCTCACCCTCGAGGCCATGATGGGTGACGGCAAGGCGCTGCAGATGGGCACCAGCCACGAGCTGGGCCAGAACTTCGCCAAGGCGTTCAACACCACCTACCAGCTGCAGGGCGCCGAGCGCGAGTACGTCTGGCAGACCTCCTGGGGCGTCTCGACCCGCATGGTCGGCGGCCTGATCATGTCCCACGGCGACGACAACGGCCTGCGGGTGCCCCCGCGCCTGGCCGCGGTCCAGGCCGTCGTGCTGGCCATCAAGGGCGACGACGCCGTCATTGCCAAGGTCCGCGAGATCGGCGCCGCGCTCGAGGCGGCCGGCGTCCGAACCGTCGTCGACGACCGCACCGACACCCCGTTCGGCCGCCGCGCCGTCGACTGGGAGCTCAAGGGCGTTCCGCTGCGCATCGAGGTCGGCCCGCGCGATCTCGAGAACGGCACCGCAATGCTGGCCCGCCGCATCCCGGGCGGCAAGGAGCCGGTCTCCATCGACGCCCTGGCCGCGCTGCTGCCCGGCATCCTGGAGGAGGACCAGGCGCTGCTGCTGCGCCAGTCCCGCGAGCGCCGCGAGGCCCGCACCGTCGATGTCAAGACCATCGACGAGGCCGTCGAGGCCGCCGCGACCGGCTGGGGCCGGATCTCCTGGGCCGAACTCGGCCCGGAGGGCGAGGCCAAGCTGGCCGAGCAGGGCGTCACGGTCCGCTGCATCGTCGCGGCCGACGGTTCGGTGCCGCAGTCGGACGACCAGGACGGCAATATCGCGATCGTCGCGCGCGCGTACTGATGCCTGTTACCTGCAGGTAATGACCGTTGGCGGCGACATTTGCCCGGAATGCGGGTGGGTAAGAATCCGGTAACTCTCCCGGGCGACTACCGACACCCGACATCCCTACTCACCGGTCAACTGCCGGTATTAACGGAATAGCGGTACGGTGTACGGCCCGTGGCCCTGTCAAACTTCGACGGGTCCACGGGCCGTACGTCCTGGGGCGACAGCCCGCCCCTCGGACGGAATTCACGAGGCCCGCCGACTCTGCGGCGGGCCGAAACCGGCAGGGGGTTGGTCTTGCGTCAGATCCGGAACGCGCAATTCGCGCACAGTCGCGCATTCCTGGGAGTCCCCTGGGAATTCCCGGAGAACGGGAACATGCGGAACATCGGCTCGCTCTGCATCGTTGGTCTAGCGTGAGCACGACACAGCCCCTCGTCCTCGCGGCCGAACTGGCCGCCGCCTGGAGCGACATCCAGGCCCACCACCAGGACCTCCCGGACCTGGCCTCGCCCGAGGCCCTGATCGGCGAGTCCTCCTCGGCCTGTGGCACGCGGCTCGGTTTCGAGCGGCTCCTCCACGAGGCTGCCCACGGTCTGGCCGCGGCCCGGGACATCCGGGACACCTCGCGCGCCGGCCGCTACCACAACCGACGCTTCCTGATGCTGGCCTCCGAGCTGGGTCTGGCGCACCCGGTCGAGCCGCACGCGAGCAGCGGCTTCTCCCAGGTGACCATGCTCAAGGAGACGCAGGAGCGCTACGCCGAGACCATCGAGCGCCTGGACCGCGCCCTCGGCGCGCACCAGGAGGCGGTGGCCGGTGACGGCGCGACCCGCGCCTTCCGCGGTCCGGCCGCCCGGCACGGTTCCTCCGGCGGCGGCGTCCGGGTCAAGGCGGTCTGCGGCTGCGGGCGCAACGTCCGGGTCGTGCCGTCCGTACTGGCGCAGGCGTCCATCGTCTGCGGCGCGTGCCAGCAGCCGTTCAAGATCGCATAGCCGGGCGGCCGGGACCGGTCGGCGACTGTGCGGGCAGTCGGTGCGCCGGGGCGATCGGACGTTCGGAGTCGGTGAGTCTGTGGGCTGACCGGGAGCGGGGGCTCCCGGTCGAGCCCTGAGCCCTGCGTTCCGGGCCCTGGAGCGGCTCCGTCGTGAGCCCCAGTGGTCCCCGGGTGGTTCCGTTCGGGGTGGCCTGGGCTGCTGCGTCCGTGGCGGGCGGGTCAAGACCGTTCGCGCCGGTGTGGCAGAATGGACAGCTGAGTACTCGGCAGCCGGGCAGGACCCCTCTCTCCTACGGCTGGCGTGTCCCTTGAACGCCCCGCCCCGCAACCCCACGCGGACGGCGAGGACGCTCACCCACGTCAACACCAGGAGAATCCACTCCCGTGGCAGTCAAGATCAAGCTGAAGCGTCTCGGCAAGATTCGCTCCCCGCACTACCGCATCGTCGTCGCCGACGCCCGCACCAAGCGTGACGGTCGCGCGATCGAGGAGATCGGCATCTACCAGCCGACCTACAACCCCTCGAAGATCGAGGTCGACAGCGACCGCGCCCAGTACTGGCTGTCCGTCGGCGCCCAGCCGACCGAGCCGGTGCTCGCCATCCTGAAGCTGACCGGCGACTGGCAGAAGTTCAAGGGCCTGCCGGCTCCGGCGCCGCTGAAGGTCGCCGAGCCGAAGGTGGAGGACTTCTCGCACCTGTTCGCCAAGGCCGTCGCCGGCTTCGAGGACGCCACCACCGGTGTCGCCATCACCCCGAAGGCCAAGAAGTCGGACAAGGCCGAGGCTGAGGCCGACGCCGCCGCCGAGGCCTGATCGTGATCGAGGACGCCCTCGACCACTTGGTGAAGGGCATCGTCGAGCACCCCGACGAGGTGCAGGTGCGCTCGCGCAACCTGCGTCGGGGCAACACCATCGAGGTGCGAGTGCACCCCGATGACCTCGGCAAGGTGATCGGCCGGGGCGGCCGCACGGCGCGCGCTCTGCGCACCGTGGTCGGCGCTCTCGGCGGTCGCAACGTCCGGGTCGACCTGGTCGACGTGGACAACATTCGCTGACGCAGCTGCTCGTTCAGCCGTCGGGCTTGAGGCCGACCGGGACGCATGTCGTCCCGGTCGGCCTTTTTGCTAGCTGTCTCTGCTTACCTGTCTCTGCCTTCTTGCTCAGCAACTCCAGGAGAACGATCACCGTGCAGCTCGTCGTCGGCAGGATCGGCCGCGCCCACGGCATCAGGGGGGACGTCAGCGTCGAGGTCCGCACCGACGAGCCGGAACTCCGGCTCGGACCCGGTGCCGTCCTGCTCACCGACCCGGCCTCGGCCGGACCGCTGACCGTCGAGTCCGGCCGGGTGCACAGCGGCCGACTGCTGCTGCGCTTCGCCGGCGTCAAGGACCGCAACGCGGCGGAGGCGCTGCGGGGCACCCTGCTCATCTCCGAGGTCGACCCGGAAGAGCGGCCCGACGACCCGGAGGAGTACTACGACCACCAGCTGATCGGCCTTGACGTGGTGCTGCTCGACGGCACCCCGGTCGGCGAGCTGACCGAGGTGGTCCACCTGCCGTACCAGGACCTGCTCACGGTGAAGAAGGCCGACGGGACGGAGGTGCTCGTGCCCTTCGTCAGCCAGATCGTGCCGACGATCGATCTGGAGAACCAGCGGGCCGTGATCACCCCGCCAGCCGGGCTGATCGACCCCGAGCAGGCCGAGGTCGCCGGTCGGGCGGCGGCGGAGCCGGGGGCATCGGGCGAGTCCGGCGAGTCTGCCGAGTCCGGCGATTCGGACGGGGAGGCGGAGTGACTGTCGAGCAGACCCCCCAGGGCGCCGGGCAGGACGCCGGGCAGGGCGCCGCTCCGGGTGTCCAGTCCGGGATGCGGATCGACGTCGTCACGATCTTCCCCGAGTACCTGGAGCCGCTGGACATCTCGCTGGTCGGCAAGGCCCGCGCCCGCGGCCAGCTGGACGTGCACGTCCACGACCTGCGCGAGTGGACCCACGACGTGCACCGCACGGTGGACGACAGCCCGTACGGCGGCGGCCCCGGCATGGTGATGAAGCCCGAGCCGTGGGGCGAGGCGCTGGACGCGGTGGTGGCCGGCGGCCCCGAGGGCGAGGTGCCCACGCTGGTCGTGCCCACGCCCAGCGGGCGCCCGTTCACCCAGGAGCTCGCCCAGGAGCTGGCCGGCCGTCCCTGGCTGGCGTTCACTCCCGCGCGGTACGAGGGCATCGACCGCCGTGTGATCGAGGAGGCGGCCACCCGGATGCCGGTGGTCGAGGCCTCGATCGGTGACTACGTGCTGGCCGGCGGCGAGGTCGCGGTGCTGGTGATGGTCGAGGCGATCGCCCGGCTGCTGCCCGGCGTGCTCGGCAACGCCGAGTCCCACCGGGACGACTCCTTCGCTCCCGGCGCGATGGCCGACCTGCTGGAGGGCCCGGTCTTCACCAAGCCCGCCGAGTGGCGCGGCCGGACCGTGCCGGACGTGCTGCTCAGCGGCAACCACGGCAAGATCGCCCGCTGGCGGCGGGAGCAGGCCTTCGCCCGCACCCTGGCCAACCGGCCCGACCTGGTCGAGCGCTGGCAGTACGGCGCCTTCGACAAGAATGACCGGCAGGCGCTCAGTGTCCTGGGCCTGGCCTGGGACGAGGAGCTCGGCCGATTTCGGTCCGCGGCCGGTGGTGTGGAAGAATAGGCGGCTGCTGTCTGTCGCTGGCCCCCTCCCGTAGGGGGCACGTGGACCGGCGCCCCCGCCACGGGGGGATCGTCGTCAGCCGACGCGGCCCGCAGCAGACCCCATTGTGACGAACTTCCGTGGGCGGCCCGTGGCGCCTGCGATGGAGAGCAACATGAGCAACAAGCTCGCTGCTGTCGACGCGGCCTCGCTGCGCACCGACATCCCGGCCTTCCGCGCCGGTGACACCCTGAAGGTCCACGTCCGGGTCATCGAGGGCAACCGCTCCCGTGTCCAGGTCTTCCAGGGCGTCGTCATCCGTCGTCACGGCGCCGGCGTCGGTGAGACCTTCACTGTTCGCAAGGTCAGCTTCAACGTCGGCGTGGAGCGCACGTTCCCGGTGCACACCCCGGTCGTCGAGAAGATCGAGGTCGTGACCCGCGGTGCGGTTCGCCGTGCCAAGCTGTACTACCTGCGTGACCTCCGCGGCAAGGCCGCGAAGATCAAGGAGAAGCGCGACCGCTGATCCACCGGCCCCCGGCCACGCCGGGGGATCGGAGCGCTCTGAAGGGCCGGGCTTTCGCAAGGTAAGCTCAGCCCCCGATGAGCACGCACGAGCCACCCGCGGACCGCGACGGCAGTCCCGCACCCACCGGTGCGGACTCGCTGTCGCGGTCCGCGGTCGTTTCCGGGGGAGTTCCGCGGGGCGGTTCCGCAGCGGCTCCTGGTGCCGGCACCGATTCCGGTGTCGGGGTCCTCGCCGAGGGCACGGCCGTGCGGGAGCGCGGGCGAGGGCCGGAGCACGATCGGGATGCGGCAGCTGCGGGGGTGCGTGAGGCCGCCGAGCCGGACGAGGAGCCGGACGAGGAGCCGGACGAGGAGCCCGGGCGCTCGCGGTCGCGGGACCTGCTGCTGTTGGTCGGGATCTGCCTGGCGGCCCTGCTCCTGGTGAACGCCTTCGTCGCGCGTCCGTTCACGGTGCCCTCCGGTTCGATGGAGGACACCCTGCGGCCCGGCGACCGGCTGATCGCCAACCAGCTCGCCTACACCTTCGGCGGCCACCCCCAGCGGGGCGATGTCGTGGTCTTCGACGGGACGGGCTCCTTCCTGCCCGAGTCGGCCGAGCAGCCCGGTTTCTGGGACAACGTTCGTTCGATCGGCCGGGACCTCGGGCTGGCCCCGGCCGGGAACACGGTCTACGTCAAGCGCGTGATCGGCGTCGGCGGGGACCGGGTGACCAGCACCGGCCCGGGCAAGCCGATCACCGTCAACGGCGTGCCGGTGGACGAGAGCTCCTACCTGGCCCCGGGTGACGAGCCGTCCAACGTGGCCTTCGACATCGTGGTGCCAGCCGGCAAGCTGTTCGTGCTGGGCGACCACCGGAGCGCCTCCCGGGACACCCGCGACCACCTCGGCGAGCCCGGCGGCGGCTTCGTGCCCGAGGACAAGGTGATCGGCCGGGCGGACTGGGTCGTCTACCCGTTCTCCCGCTGGGCCGGCCTGGACCGGCCCACGGCCTTCGCCGCGATCGCGGGGACGGGTGGTCATGGGGACCAGAGGTAGGGGGCGGGTCGCCGACCGCCCGGCTCCGGAGCCGGATGATAGCGGCCCGGGCGGCGTAGGACCCGATTCGGCTCCGTCGGTCCGCGGTCGCGCCGAGCGCCGTCGCACCGCCCGGCGCGCGGCCCGTCGGCGCAAGCGCTCGCTGCTGCGTGAGTTCCCGCTGATCATCCTGGTGGCGCTGCTGGTGGCGCTGGTGATGAAGACCTTCCTGATCCAGGTGTTCGTGATCCCCTCGGGCTCGATGGAGCAGACCATCCAGGTCGGGGACCGGGTGCTGGTGGACAAGTTGACCCCCTGGTTCGGCAGTGAGCCGCAGCGCGGCGACGTCGTGGTGTTCAAGGACCCGGGCGGCTGGCTGGAGAACGATCGCAAGCCGTCCGACGGTCCGGTGCTGGGTGCGGCCAAACACGTGCTCACCTTCGTCGGGCTGTTGCCGTCCGACGACGAGCAGGACCTGATCAAGCGCGTGATCGGCGTCGGCGGGGACACCGTCGAGTGCTGCGACGCGCAGGGACGCCTCAGCGTCAACGGCCGTCCGGTGGCGGAGCCGTACCTCGCGGCGGGCAACCCGCCGTCCCGGCAGCCCTTCAAGGTGACGGTGCCGAAGGGGCGGCTGTGGGTCATGGGTGACCACCGGGACGTCTCCGCCGACTCCCGCTTCCACATGGGGAATCCGGGACAGGGGACCATCCCGCTGAGCGATGTGGTCGGTCGCGCGTTCATGATCACCTGGCCGCTGGACCGTTTCCATCAACTCGACGAGCCGAGTTCACTCTCCTCTCTTGCCGGGGCCACGGCCGGGGGCTCGCAGCCCGGCGGAACTACGCCGAAGTCGATGGGGATTGGGCCGGTTCCCATTGAACCTCCGCTCGTTATGGGTGTGTTGGGCATCCTTCCGCTCGTCGTTCGCTGGCCGGGACGGCCTCCCGAGTGAGCCGCCCCGGCGGTTGAACGGCCGGACCGCGCGTGTGGAACCGCGAGCCGGATGCCCGGGAGTGATAGAGAAGTGCAGGTGCGGCCGGGAGTGGTCCCGGCTGTGCGCCGAGGCCGTGTTGGTGTCAGGGGAGCCCGATGTGGGCAGCCCTGATGCGTTCATGGTCGTGGCGAGCGTGGTGCCCGCTGTGCGGCACTCTGAGCGCGGGCGCGCGGGCGTCCGCACAGCAGGGAGGAGACGTTGTGGGGGATTTGGTGATCGGCGCCCGCTCGGGCGCCGGGGACCCCGAGGGCTCGGGCGGCGGCCGGGTGACCCGGTCCGCCGATTCCTCGACGCCTTCGGCCGCGGTCGATGACGCGACCGCCAAGACCGCCGACGAGCACGGCACCGGGGCGGAGGGCTCCTCGGAGCCCCTGCGGTCGGGGAGCGAGTCGCCGGACGAGTCGGAGTCGGAGGCTCCGGCCAAGCCGCACAAGCAGCGCTCCTTCCTGAAGGAGCTGCCGATCCTGATCGGCATCGCGCTGATCCTCGCGCTGGTGATCAAGACCTTCTTCGTCCAGGCGTTCTCCATTCCGTCGGAGTCGATGCAGAACACGCTGCAGGTCGGCGACCGCGTTCTGGTGGACAAACTGACCCCCTGGTTCGGGGCCGAGCCCGAGCGCGGTGAGGTCGTGGTGTTCCACGACCCGGGCGGCTGGCTGAACGACGAGCCGACCCAGCAGAGCGGCAACTCCTTCGTCCGCGGTGTTCAGGATGTGCTCAGTTTCGTCGGCCTGATGCCCTCCGCCAACGAGAAGGACCTGATCAAGCGGGTCATCGCGGTCGGCGGGGACACCGTCGAGTGCAAGGGTGACGGGCCGGTCGAGGTCAACGGCGTCGCGCTCGACGAGCCGTACGTCTACCCGGGCAACACCCCCTGCGGAACGCAGCCCTTCGGCCCGCTGAAGGTGCCGAACGGCCGCATCTGGGTGATGGGCGACCACCGCGCCGACTCGCTGGACTCCCGCTTCCACATGGACCAGCCGGGTGGCGGAGCCGTGCCGGTGGAGAACGTCATCGGGCGTGCCTTCGTGGTGGCCTGGCCGGTCTCCCACTGGTCCACGCTGCCGGTGCCGGACACCTTCGACCAGGAGGGTCTGACGGGGGCCTTGCCCATGGAGCCTCCCGTGGCCGGTGCGGTGGGTGCCGTCGCCCTGCTTCCGCTGGTGCGCCGGGCTCGGGCCCGGGCGGACCGCGGGAAGGAGTCCTGAGCCCCACCGGGTCGTCCCCAGCTCTTGCGCGGGCCGTGGTACCGACGAGTAATCTGCTCGGACGTGCCACGGCCCGTCGGCGTTTCCGCCCGAGCCACCGGCGTGCCAGTGGTGTTCTCCGGTCGGCCAGAGGTGGACGGTGTCGATGAGCAGTGTCGTGGAACAGCCGGCCGACCGGTCGGCCGTGCCCGTCCGTTCCCGTCGCGGGCCCGCCGCGGTGCTGCAGGGCATCGCGCTCGGGCTCGGGCTGGTGTTGATGATCGGCGGCTTCGCCCTCATCGCGGTCGACTACCGGCCGTACAAGATCCCCACCGCCTCGATGCACCCGACGCTCCAGGCCGGGGACACCGTGCTCGCCCGCAAGGTCGGCGGCGCCGACATCGGCCGGGGCGACGTGGTGGTCTTCCGCGACCAGGCCTGGGGCGGGGAGCTCATGGTCAAGCGGGTGGTCGCGGTCGGCGGGGACACCGTCGCCACCACCGGCAGTGACCAGCGGCTGACGGTGAACGGGCAGCCGGTGGACGAGCCCTACCTCGCGACCCAGGGCCGCCAGGGCGAGACGTTTGGCGTGACGGTGCCGCAGGGGCGGCTGTTCCTGCTCGGTGACAACCGGCTCGGCTCGCTCGACTCCCGCACCCATCTGGAGGTGGACGGCGGAACCGTCCCGGCCGCCGCGGTCGAGGCCAGGGTCGAGGCCACCCTTCAGCCCTTCGGCCGGATGGGCGTGCTCGACCGCACCACGGCCTTCGACTCCTTCGCGGGCCCGAAGGCCGGCGAGCCCGGGCCGCTGGAGCCAGCCGCCTACGCCAGCGTCGCGGGCGCGGCGCTGATCGTCGTGACCTCGGCGGTGGGCGGGGTGGCGGGCCTGGCCCGCAGGCTTCGCCGGGGGCGCAGCTCCTGAGCGTGGCCGTCGCCGACCGGGCCGCTGTGCGGAACATCGCCCCGGACGGACGCGTCGGGTGGCAGGATCGGTAGCGCCACCGATGCGTACGGAAGGAGCGTGGAGCGCTGCCATGACAGCACAGCGTCGCAGGGCGGCGCGGATCCTGCTGTTGGACGGGCTGGACCGCATCCTTCTTTTCCTGGGCGCCGATCCGGCCGTGCCCGGGGAGACGTGGTGGTTCACGCCCGGGGGCGGCTTGGAGCCGGGGGAGGACGTGCGCGAGGCCGCCGAGCGGGAGCTCGCGGAGGAGACCGGCCTGCGGGGTGTGGACCTGGGACCCTTGGTGGCGTACGGCACGGTGTCGTTCTCCTTTCAGGGACAGCGCTACGAGCAGGAGCAGTGGTTCCACTTGGCCCGGACCACGGAGACGGGTCTGGACCACTCGGGCATGGGCGAGGAGGAACACGCCCAGCTGCTCGCGGCGCGCTGGTGGACGGTCGAGGAACTGCGGGGGACCGCCGAGACGGTCTATCCGGCCGGGCTGGCGGACTTCCTCGGGCGACTGCTGGCAGAGGGCCCGCCGGTCGGTCCGGTACGGCTCTGAGCGTGGGTGCGGTGGTCCACAATGGGTGGACGTGACAAGTTGAGGGGACGCCTGGATGAGTGCCGAAGATCTCGAGAAGTACGAGACCGAGATGGAGCTCAAGCTCTACCGGGAGTACCGGGACGTCGTCGGCCTGTTCAAGTACGTGATCGAGACCGAGCGACGGTTCTACCTCACCAATGACTACGAGCTGCAGGTGCACTCGGTCCAGGGCGAGGTGTTCTTCGAGGTGTCGATGGCGGATGCGTGGGTCTGGGACATGTACCGGCCGGCCCGGTTCGTCCGCAAGGTCCGGGTGCTGACCTTCAAGGACGTGAACATCGAGGAACTCGCGAAGAGCGACCTGGAGCTGCCCTCGGACGAGTCCGGCTTCGGGAACTGACGTTGGACGACTCCGTCCCGCGTTGTCCAGCCGAATTTCGCGCGACGGGGGCTTCTCACCCCTGCGGGTGACAAAAGTTATCCACAGGCCCGGGTTATCCACAGGGAGCCGGAATTTCCCGGCTTCGTCGCGCGCGGTGGTGCAGCCTCCTCGGCGGAGGTGGTCATCATGCAGAACACCGTCGTGCAGGACCAGGCCGTACCGGACACGGCCGCAGTCGGGGCGGACACCGGGGAGCGCCCGGACCGCAGCACCAGGAACGGGCTCGGCCGTTACGGGGAGCGGGTCGCCGCCCGCCACCTCACGGAGGCCGGGCTCCGCATCCTGGACCGCAACTGGCGCTGTGTCGAGGGCGAGCTGGACATCGTCGCCCTCGACGGCGACACCGTCGCGGTCTGTGAGGTGAAGACCCGTTCCGAGCGGGGCTTCCAACAACCCAGCGAGGCCATCGACCGGGCCAAGGCCGCCCGACTGCAACGCCTGGCCGAGCGCTGGATGGCCGAACGCTGGCCCGGCCACTTCGCCCGGCTCGCCGGGCCCGGGTACGACCCCGGGCCGGCCGATCCGCAGTGGCCGCCCGCTCCACCGGGTGGGGTGCGGATCGACCTGGTGGCAGTGGTCAACCGGGCGCGGGGAGCGGCCCTGGTCGACCATCTGCGGGGGGTGGTCTGAGATGGCCTTCGCCCGTACCTGTTCCGTCGCGCTGGTCGGGGTCGACGGAGTGATCGTCGAGGTCCAGGCCGATCTGGAGCCCGGGGTGGCCGCGTTCACCCTGGTCGGCCTGCCCGACAAGGCACTCACCGAGGCCCGCGACCGCGTCCGCGCCGCGGTCTGCAACAGCGGGGAGGCCTGGCCGCAGCGCAAGCTGACCGTCGGCCTCAGCCCCGCCTCGGTGCCCAAGAGCGGCAGCGGCTTCGACCTCGCGGTGGCCTGCGCCGTGCTGGCCGCGGCCGAGCGGCTCGACCCGTCGTCCATCGCCGACCTTCTGCTCATCGGGGAGCTGGGGCTGGACGGCCGGGTGCGGCCGGTCCGCGGGGTGCTGCCGTCGGTGCTGGCCGCCGCCGACGCCGGGTACGTGCGGGTCGTGGTCGCCGAGCAGACCGCGCCCGAGGCCTCGCTCGTCCCCGGGGTGACGGTGATCGGCGTGCACAGCCTGCGTCAACTGGTCGCCATCCTGACTGGGGCGACGGCGCCGGAGGAGCCGCCCGACCCGATCGACGGCCGGCCGGATCCGCTGATGGCCGGCCTGATGTTGCCCAGCGCCGGCGTGCGGGGCCTGCCCGACGACCGGGCGCTCCGGCTCGACATGGCCGACGTGGCCGGACAGTACGAGGCCCGGCGGGCTCTGGAGATCGCCGCTGCCGGAGGGCACCACCTCTACTTGAAGGGCCCACCGGGCGCGGGCAAGACGATGCTGGCCGAGCGGCTGCCCTCGCTGCTCCCGCCGCTGACCCAGAAGGAGGCGCTGGAGGTCACCGCCGTCCACTCGGTGGCGGGCCTGCTCCCGGCCGGGCGCCCGCTGCTCGACACCGCGCCCTACTGCGCCCCGCACCACTCCACCACGATGCCCGCGATCGTCGGCGGCGGCAGCGGACTGCCGAGACCGGGTGCGGTCTCGCTGGCCCACCGTGGGGTGCTCTTCCTCGACGAGGCGCCGGAGTTCCCTGTGCGGGTGCTCGACGCGCTGCGGCAGCCGCTGGAGTCGGGCGAGGTGGTGATCGCCCGCTCGGCCGGGTCCCTCCGGCTCCCGGCCCGGTTCCTGCTCTGCCTGGCCGCCAACCCCTGCCCGTGCGGCCGGTACTCCCGGCGGGGCGAGGGCTGCGAGTGCACGCCCGCGATGGTCAGCCGGTACCAAGGGCGGCTCTCCGGGCCGCTGTTGGACCGGGTCGACCTCCAGGTCCAGGTCGCCCCGGTGACCAGGGTCGAGCTGATGGAGCGGGACGCCACGGCGGAGAGCACCGAGACCGTCGCGGCCCGGGTACGGGCCGCGCGGGAGCGGGCGGCGGCCCGGTTGGAGCACACCCCCTGGCGGACCAACGCGGAGGTGCCGGGCCATGAACTGCGCACCCGCTGGCAGCTCGCGTCCGACGCACTCAACGACGCCGCGCGCCAGCTGGAGCGCGGACTGCTGACCGCGCGTGGCCTGGACCGGGTGCTCCGGGTCGCCTGGACGGTTGCCGATCTGGCCGGCCGCGACCGGCCGGACCAGCGGGACGTGCGCACCGCCCTGGTCATGCGTACCGGGGTGGAGCAGGGGCTGCCGCTGAACGAACGCCCAGTCGGCTGGCTCGGGGACATCCCGACCCAGCGCCGCAGCGGCCCGGACGACGACTGGCCGCCGGTGCGGGAACAACCCCCGGCGAGCGAGGAGGACGTGGTATGAGCCAGCCGTTGAGGAACCCTCATGCACCGCCAACGGCTGGGCCCGACACCGCAGCCGAGCCCGCCACCACGGCCGTACCCGATCCGGAGCGCCTCGCCCGCGTCCTGCTGAACCGGCTCAGCGAACCGGGCGACGCGGTGGTCGGCCGCTGGCTCGGGCAACTCCCCGCGGTGGAGGTGGTCCGGGCGATCCGGGCGGGGACCGTCCCCGAGCACCCCGGGCTGGACGCCGCCCGGCTCGCCGGCTACCAGGCGCGGCTCCCGGGTCTCGACCCGGCGGACGACCTGAAACGGGTACGAGCAGTCGGTGGACGCTTCATCATTCCGGGGGACACGGAATGGCCCAGCCAACTGGACGACCTGGGCGACGGGCGCCCGATCGGGCTGTGGACCACCGGCACCGGTTCACTCCGGTTGCTCGCCCTGCGCTCGGTGGCGGTGGTGGGCTCCCGAGCCTGCACGGCCTACGGCGCTCATGTCGCCGGGGAGCTGTCGGCCCAACTGGCCGAGCGCGGCTGGGTGGTGGTCTCCGGCGCCGCCTACGGGATCGACGCGGCCGCGCACCGAGGGGCACTCGCCGTCTGCGGGATGACCGTCGGTGTGCTCGCCTGCGGGGTCGACGTCGCCTACCCGAAGGGGAACGCCGAACTGATCCGGCGGATCGGCGTCCAGGGGCTGCTGGTCAGCGAACTCCCGCCCGGGGAACACCCGAATCGGTTCCGCTTCGTGCTCCGCAACCGGGTCATCGCGGCGCTCACCCGGGGCACCGTGGTGGTCGAGGCGGCCATGCGCAGCGGAGCCCTGAGCACGGCCCGACGGGCGCGGGACCTCAACCGCCACACCATGGGCGTCGCCGGCCCGGTCACCTCGGAGCTCTCCGCCGGGGTGCACGCCCTGATCCGCAGCGGCAGCGCCACGCTGGTCACCGACGCGGCCGAGATCACCGAGCTGATCGGGGCGATCGGGGACGACCTGGCGCCGCAGCGCAGCGGGCCGGTATTGCCCCGGGACCTACTGGAGCCAGCGGTGGCTCGGGTGCTGGAGGCCGTCCCGGCCACGGCGGAGGGCGCCCCGGTCGAGCGGCTGGCCCGTCAGTCCGGGCTCTCGTCCGATGAAGTCCTGCAGCGGCTCTACGAGTTGGTCTCGCTTGGTTATGTGGAGCGGCACGGTGCGCACTGGCGCATGGTGCCGAGAAGGAGGTGACCACGAGAAGGCGAGAACGCGAGAACGCGAGAACGCGAGTGCGCCCGAGGAGGGCGCGCCGGGACGGCCCGGCTGACCTGCTGATCCGGTTCTTCCGCTCGTATGGCCGGATCCGGTGAGCGAACGCCACCGGATCGAGGGACGACCGGGTGGCGGTAGCGCTTTGCAGTGAGTCGGTCACGCTACGCTCCACCTGCCTTCCCTATCAGCACATGACTCGGCAGAACGGCGCAGACCAACGTATGCCCACACACATTCCCGGACACAGAGTGACCGGTGGCGCTCGGTCCTCGGGAGGGCCGCGGACCGAGCGGCGACCCGCGAATGAGTTCCCGTCCAAGTCGGCGGGGACGATGGGAGGCCTGTCGCGTCAGGGCGGCCGGCCGACGGTGGTGCCCGGTCAACCCGCGGACGCGACCCGCGGCACCGAGCCGACCCACGACGGCGGGGCGGCCAGTGGGGCGGGCGCGACCGTCGACCATGCGCCCCGCCCGCCTGGCAGCGCCCCCACCCCGGACGCCACCTCCCCACCGGACGCCACCTCTCCACCCGGCGCCACCTCACCGCCCGGCGCCCCGGGGCGCAGCGCGCTCGAAGAGCTCTGGCGCTCCTACAAGGAGACCGGCGATCAGCGGCTGCGCGAGCAGCTGATCCTGCACTACTCACCGCTCGTCAAGTACGTCGCGGGCCGGGTCGGGGTCGGTCTGCCCTCCAACGTCGAGCAGGCCGACTTCGTCTCCTCCGGGGTCTTCGGGCTGATTGACGCGATCGAGAAGTTCGACGTCGACCGCGCCATCAAGTTCGAGACCTATGCGATCAGTCGTATCCGCGGCGCGATCATCGACGAACTGCGCGCCCTGGACTGGATCCCCCGTTCGGTGCGGCAGAAGGCGAAGGCCGTCGAACGGACGTACGCGACGCTGGAGGGCCGGCTGCGCCGGACGCCGCACGAGCCCGAGGTCGCGGCCGAGATGGGCATCGCGATCGAGGACCTGCATACGATCTTCAGCCAGCTGTCGCTCGCCAACGTGGTGGCCCTGGACGAATTGCTGCACCCGGTGGGTGAAGGCGGCGACCGGCTGAGCCTGATGGACACCCTGGAGGACCACGGCGCGGACGACCCGGTCGAGGTGGCCGAGGACCGCGAGCTGCGCAGACTGCTGGCCCAAGCGGTCAACACCCTCCCCGAGCGGGAGAAGACCGTGGTAACGCTCTACTACTACGAGGGACTCACCCTCGCCGAGATCGGACAGGTGCTGGGGGTGACGGAGAGCCGGGTGAGCCAGATCCACACCAAGTCCGTCCTCCAGCTTCGCGCCAAGCTCTCGGACGTCCGTTAGCGCGCGCCGGATCCGCCTGGCGGGCCCCACCTTGTCCGAATGCGTGGCGCCGTATCGGCCGCGGGTACGGCTCCGTAGAGTGGGTGCGTGCCGAAGATCCGAGCGGCCACGGTGGCCGAGCATCGCCAGCTGCAGCGGGCAGCCCTCCTCGACGCTGCCCGCACCCTGCTCGCCGAGGGCGGCATGGAGGCCCTGACCTTCCCAGGGCTCGCGGCGCGCACCGGGCTGGCGCGTTCCTCGGTCTACGAGTACTTCCGCTCGCGTGCCGCCGTGGTCGAGGCGCTCTGCGAGGTGGACTTCCCGCTCTGGGCGGCCGAGATCGAGGCCGGGATGGAGAGCTGCGACACCGCCGCCGAGCGGATCGAGGCGTATGTCCGGGGCCAGCTGGCGCTGGCCGCCGACCCGAGGCACCAGGCGGTTGTGGCGATCTCCGCGCTGGAACTCGACGAGGCCGCGCGGGAGCGCATCCGGGCGGCGCACGGTCGTCTCGTCGGCCTGGTCGTCCAGGCGCTGGAGGGCCTCGGGCATGAGCAGCCCCGACTCGCCGCGGCGCTGCTGCAGGGGATCGTGGAGGCGGCCGTCCGCCGGGCCGGGCAGCAAGCCTCCGGCGAGCGCGCTGGCTGCCCGGCCGAGACCCCCGAGACCCCCGAGGCGATCGCCGACGCCGCGGTCGCCCTGGCGCTGCACGGCCTCGCCCGCGCCTGAGCCGCTGCCCGTGACAGGGCCGCTCGGCCCCGTGCCGCCCACCCGCCCCGCGCCGCCCAGTGGCAGTAGCCGTGCCGCGCCCGCGCCGAGCAGGGCCAGCGGATCGAGGTAGCGGCCGCCGCGCAGCAGCCCCCAGTGCAGGCAGTCCCGCGCGCCGCAGTGCCGTCCGTCCGTGGCGAGCTGCCCGATCACCTGCCCGGCGGTCACCGGGGTGCCGACCGGGACGGTGCCGGTGACGGGCAGGTAGGTGGTCCGGAGCGGGGGAGTCCCCGAGCCCGGGTGGGTGACGGTCACCACCGGCCGTCCCGCCACCAAGCCGGAGAACGCGACCACCCCGGCAGCCGCCGCCCGTACCTCCGCCCCGGGCGCGGCGGCGAGGTCCACTCCCCGGTGTCCGGCCGCCCAGGGTTTCGCCGGCGGTTCGAACCGCCCCAGCACTCCACCGGGCCCGCCCACCGGCCAGGCCCGCGCCGCCGCACCCCGTTCCGGCCCGTCTCCGGTCGCACCGGCCGCGGCCCCCGCGTCACCCGACAACCCCAGCACCGCCGTCACCACCAGCACCACCCCGGCGAAGACGGCGGACACCCCTCGAACCCCACTGAGCCCAGTCATGCCCCGAGGCTCGCCGTGCTCCCGACCTCACACCACCCACTTCCGGATTCCTGTGGACAAACCGCCCCCGCCCCCGACCGGTGTCCCTCCGGCGGGTGTACGGATGCCGCCATCCGGTGTACAAGCGGCATGCCGGCACCGGATCGTGGGCAGGTGCCCGGCCGGCGAGCATCCGGTCCGCACCGCCCGCCCGCCGCCGCGGACCCGCCCGCCGCAACCGTTTCCCGGACTTCTCCAAAGGCCCTCCGCAGGCCCTCCGCCGCTCGCGAAGTCGCTCGCCCCTCGGCGCTTCCCGTACACTTCACACGCGACCCGGTCCACCGGGTCGACTTCGCACGCCCCGCCACCGGTGGTCGGACGCGGTTCATCCGCAGCCCCGCCAGGTGCGAGTGCCGCTCGGTCCGCCGAGCCCGACCGGTCCCCGGACCGAGCGGGTGGAGCGGCTCGGCACGTTCGGGGCGTCAGGCGTGGCTGTCACCTGGCCGCCACGGACAAACCGAGACTGACCCGGCCGTAGGCGGTCACCCGACGGGAAAACCCCACGGGAACGCCGCAGCCGGGCCGTAACACCTGAGGAGCACGGCAATGGCCGTCGTCACGATGCGGGAGCTGCTGGAGAGCGGCGTCCACTTCGGTCACCAGACCCGCCGCTGGAACCCGAAGATGAAGCGCTTCATCATCACCGAGCGCAACGGCATCTACATCATCGACCTCCTGCAGTCGCTGAACTACATCGACCGCGCCTTCGAGTTCATCAAGGAGACCGTTGCCCACGGCGGCAGCGTCCTCTTCGTCGGCACGAAGAAGCAGGCCCAGGAGGCCATCGCCGAGCAGGCCACCCGCGTGGGCATGCCCTACGTGAACCAGCGCTGGCTCGGCGGCATGCTGACCAACTTCTCGACCGTCTACAAGCGCCTGCAGCGCCTGAAGGAGCTCGGCGAGCTGGACTTCTCGGACGTGGCCGGCTCCGGCCTCACCAAGAAGGAGCTCCTGGTCCTCCAGCGCGAGCATGACAAGCTGGAGAAGACCCTCGGCGGTATCCGCGACATGCAGCGCGTTCCCAGCGCTGTCTGGATCGTGGACACCAAGAAGGAGCACATCGCGGTCGGCGAGGCCCGGAAGCTCAACATCCCGGTCGTCGCCATCCTCGACACCAACTGTGACCCGGACGAGGTCGACTACAAGATCCCGGGCAACGACGACGCGATCCGCTCCGTCACCCTGCTGACCCGCGTGATCGCCGACGCCGTCGCCGAGGGCCTGAAGGCCCGCGCCGGTGTCGCCAAGGGCGACACCAAGGCCGAGCCGGGCGCCGACCAGCCGCTGGCCGACTGGGAGAAGGACCTCATCGAGGGCGAGAAGAAGGCCGAGGAGGCCCCCGCCGCCGCCGAGGCTCCGGCCGAGCAGGCCTGACGTACCAAGGGTGAGGGGTACCCGCCGGTGCGAAGCCGGCAGGTGCCCCTCTCTCCCGCGCCGGGGCCGAACCACCGGTCCCGGCGCCACCCCACGCAGACACGCGAGACGCGAGAAGAGATTCACACCATGGCGAACTTCACCGCCGCGGACGTCAAGAAGCTCCGTGAGCTCACCGGCGCCGGCATGATGGACTGCAAGAAGGCCCTGGACGAGGCCGAGGGCAACGTCGAGAAGGCCGTCGAGCTCCTGCGCATCAAGGGCCAGAAGGGCGTTGCCAAGCGCGAGGGCCGTGACGCCTCGAACGGCGCCGTCGCCGCGCTGATCGCCGAGGACAAGAAGTCCGGCGTCCTGGTCGAGCTGAACTGCGAGACCGACTTCGTCGCCAAGGGCGAGAAGTTCGTCGAGGTCGCCGACGCGATCGCCGCCCACGTCGCCAAGACCACCCCGGCCGACCTGGACGCCGCCCTGGCTTCCGAGATCGAGGCTGGCAAGACCGTCCAGCAGTTCGTGGACGAGGCCAACGCGAGCCTGGGCGAGAAGATCGTCTTCCGTCGCTTCGCCCAGTTCGACGGTGACGGCTACGTCGCGGTCTACCTGCACAAGACCAGCCCCGACCTGCCGCCGGCCGTCGGTGTCCTGGTCGAGCTGGACAAGGAGAACGCCGAGGTCGCCAAGGACGTCGCGCAGCACATCGCCGCCTTCGCGCCGAAGTTCCTGTCCCGCGAGGACATCCCGGCCGAGGACCTCGAGAACGAGCGCCGCGTCGCCGAGGCCACCGCTCGCGAGGAGGGCAAGCCGGAGGCTGCCCTGCCGAAGATCGTCGAGGGTCGCGTCACCGGCTTCGTGAAGGAGAACTCCGTCCTGGAGCAGGCCTTCGCCAAGGACAACAAGAAGACCGTCGCCAAGGTCCTCGAGGAGAACGGCGTCGCCCTCAAGCGCTTCGCCCGCTTCCGCGTCGGCGCCTGAGCCACGTTCCACCTGGTCCCCGGCCCCTTTAGGCTGGGAACCGTCCCCGCCCGCTGACCAGGGCGGGCGGAACGCCGAACGGGCTCACCCAGCGCCAACCGTCCATGGGCGGGCCGCTTCGGCACCATGAACGACGAGGAGGCCATTGCCGTGCAGGACACCGAACCGGTTCCCGCGGCAGTGGCCTCCTCGCGTGTACACGCAGGTCGGGTATCCGCACACCCAGGCCTGTGAGCCAGCAGGTGCAAAAAGGAGAAGTCCATGCAGGAGACGCAGGAGACCGCGCAGGACCCCAAGGCGGGCTCGCGCCGCCGGGTGCTGCTGAAGCTGTCCGGTGAAGCCTTCGCCGGTGGCGGCGGGCTCGGCGTCGACCCGGACGTCGTGCACGCGATCGCCCGGGAGATCGCCACGGTCGTCCGCGCCGGTACCGAGGTCGCGGTGGTCATCGGCGGCGGCAACTTCTTCCGCGGTGCCGAGTTGCAGGTCCGCGGCATGGACCGGGCCCGCTCGGACTACATGGGCATGCTCGGCACCGTCATGAACTGCCTTGCGCTGCAGGACTTCCTGGTCAAGGAAGGCATCGAGACCCGGGTCCAGACCGCCATCACCATGGGCCAGGTCGCCGAGCCGTACCTGCCGCTGCGGGCCGTCCGGCACCTGGAGAAGGGCCGGGTGGTGATCTTCGGTGCCGGTATGGGCATGCCGTACTTCTCCACCGACACCACGGCCGTCCAGCGCGCCCTGGAGATCCACGCCGACATCCTGCTGATGGGCAAGAACGGCGTGGACGGCGTCTACGACTCCGACCCGCGGACCAACCCGGACGCGGTGAAGTTCGACGCGCTGGAGTACTCCGAGGTCATCGCGCGCGACCTGAAGGTCGCCGACCTCACCGCGATCACGCTGTGCAAGGACAACAACCTCCCGATGCTGGTCTTCGAACTGCTGGCGGAGGGCAATATCGCGCGTGCGGTGAAGAGTGAGAAGATCGGCACACTCATCAGCCAGGATTCCGTCCGGGCCTGAGCAGCAACCAGCCGTACGGGACGGCGTCCGCCGCGACCGGCCCCGACGCCGACACCGGTCGGGACAACAGCAGATGAACCGGACAGGGAGACCACAGTGATCGAAGAGACCCTCCTCGAGGCCGAGGAGAAGATGGAGAAGGCCGTTTCCGTCGCCAAGGACGACCTCGCGGCCATCCGCACCGGCCGTGCCCACCCGGCGATGTTCGCCAAGATCGTCGCCGAGTACTACGGCGCCGTGACCCCCATCAACCAGCTGGCCTCGTTCTCGGTGCCGGAGCCCCGGATGGCGGTCGTCTCGCCGTTCGACAAGACCGCGCTGAAGGCCATCGAGCAGGCCATCCGCGACTCCGACCTGGGCGTCAACCCGTCGAACGACGGCTCCATCATCCGAGTGGTGCTGCCCGAGCTCACCGAGGAGCGCCGCCGGGAGTTCATCAAGATCGCCCGCACCAAGGGCGAGGACGCCAAGGTCTCGATCCGTTCGGTGCGCCGCAAGGCCAAGGACGCCATCGACAAGCTGGTGAAGGACGGCGAGGTCGGCGAGGACGACGGCCGCCGCGCCGAGAAGGAGCTCGACGACACCACGGCCAAGTACGTGGCCCAGGTCGACGAGCTGCTGAAGCACAAGGAAGCCGAGCTGCTCGAGGTCTGATGAACGACGCCCCTGACGCCCCTGGCTACTGGGGCCCGTCCGACCAGCAGTTCCAGCCCTACCGCCCGGCGCCGCAGCCGCACGCGCCCGGGCCGTCGGCCCAGCCGACGCCGGGGTACGGCGAGTACCCGGCGCCGGCCCAGGGCCAGCCTGTCCCGGGGCACGCGGCTTCGGGAAACGCAGTCCCGGGGCACGTCGGCCCGGGGCATCCCGCCCAGGGACACCCCGGCCACCCGGGCGGCCAGGCCGCCCACCAGGGTGCGCCGGGCGCTGTCCCGGGTGACCACCGCCTCCGTTCGGATCACTCGCAACAGCCTCCGGTGTACTGGGGCGGCGACGCGGAGGAGACTCAGGTCATGCCCCCCGTACCGGCCGATGCCGGCCCGCACGCGGCGCAGGGTCGGCGGGCGGCCCCCGGTGAGCCGGCCGACCCCGGCGCGGGCCCGGCCCGGGAGGCCGGCCGGCTGACGGGCGGCCCGCTGTTCCGGGACGAGCAGCCCGAGACGGCGCCGCCGGGTGTGACGGAGACGGTCGTGCTGCGCGCGATAGCCGATGACGTCACCCTCGCCCCCGGTCCCGGCGCCCAGCCGTACCCGGGGGCTCCGGTGCATCCCGTGCCGCCGCAGAGCCACCAGGCGGCCGGGCAGCCCCACTTCGTGCCGTCGTCCCACCCAGGGCAGGAGACACCCGTGGCCGCCCAGCCCGCCCCGCAACCGGAGCCGCGCAAGCAGCGCGGTGGTCGTAACCTCCAGGCCGCCATAGGCGTGGGGGTGGGTCTCGGTGCGGTGATCGTCGCCTCGCTGTTCGTGGTCAAGGCATTGTTCCTGGTCGTCGTGATGGCCGCGGTCGCGGTCGGCAGCTGGGAGCTGACGACCCGGCTCGCCGAGCGCAAGCAGATCAAGGTGCCGCTGATCCCGCTGCTGGTGGGCGGCGTCGCCATGGTCGCCACCGGCTACTGGGCCGGGATCCAGTGGGCCGCGGCCTCGCTCGCGCTGACCGGGCTGGCGGTGATGGTCTGGCGGATGGCCGAACCGCCGGAGGACTACCTGCGGGACATAACGGCGGGTGTGTTCACCGCCTTCTACGTGCCGTTCCTGGCCACCTTCGTGGCGATGATGCTGGCGGCCGACGACGGCCCCCAGCGGATCGTGCTCTTCCTGATCGTCACGATCTGCAGCGACACCGGGGCCTACGCCGTGGGCTACAAGTTCGGCAAGACCAAGCTGGCCCCGACGATCAGCCCCGGCAAGACCCGCGAGGGCCTGGCCGGCGGCATCGGCCTGTCGATGCTGGCGGGCGCCCTGCTGATGCAGCTGATCATCGACGACGGCAGCTGGTGGCAGGGCCTGATCCTGGGCGGCTGCGCGGCGGTCACCGCGACCCTGGGCGACCTGGGCGAGTCGATGATCAAGCGCGACCTCGGGATCAAGGACATGGGCACGCTGCTGCCCGGCCACGGCGGCATCATGGACCGGCTGGACTCGCTCCTGCCGACCGCCCCGGTGGTCTGGCTGCTGCTGGCCGCCTTCGTCGGCAGCTAGCGCGAGAGCTCACCGCGAGGGCCCCGGACACCAGGCGTCCGGGGCCCTCGCGCGTCTGCGACACTGGAACGACCATGCCTAAGCCCGGAGAACTCACCTTTGTCGCGCCGCGCGGCGCCAAGCCCCCGCGACACCTCGCCGACCTGAGCCCCGCCGAGCGCAAGGAGGCCGTCGCCGAGCTGGGCGAGCAGCCGTTCCGTGCCAAGCAGCTCTCCAACCACTACTTCGGCCGGATGTCGAACGACTCGGCGAGCTGGACGGACATTCCCGCCGCCAGCCGGGAGAAGCTCACCGAGAGCCTGCTGCCCGAGCTGATGTCGGTGGTGCGGCACGTCTCCTGCGACGACGACGCCACCCGCAAGACGCTGTGGAAGCTGTTCGACGGCACCCTCGTCGAGTCGGTGCTGATGCGCTACCCGGACCGGGTCACCATGTGCATCAGCTCGCAGGCCGGCTGCGGCATGAACTGCCCGTTCTGCGCCACCGGCCAGGCCGGGCTGACCCGCAACCTGTCCACCGCCGAGATCGTCGAGCAGATTGCCGCCGGGATGCGCGCGCTCAAGGCCGGCGAGATCCCGGGCGGCGAGGCGCGGTTGTCCAACGTGGTGTTCATGGGCATGGGCGAGCCGCTGGCCAACTACAACCGGGTACTGGCCGCGATCCGCCGGCTGACCGACCCGGCCCCGGACGGCTTCGGGCTGTCCCAGCGCGGCATCACGGTCTCCACCGTCGGCCTCGTCCCGGCGATGAACCGGCTGGCCGACGAGGGCCTCAGCTGCCGTCTGGCGCTGTCGCTGCACGCCCCGGACGACGAGCTGCGCGACGAGCTGGTCCCGGTGAACACCCGGTGGAAGGTCGCCGAGGTGCTGGACGCGGCCTGGAACTACGCGGAGAAGTCCGGTCGCCGGATCTCCATCGAGTACGCGCTGATCAAGGACATCAACGACCAGGCCTGGCGCGCGGACCTGCTCGGCCGGCTGATCAAGAACCATCGGGTGCACGTCAACCTGATCCCGCTGAACCCGACCCCGGGTTCCAAGTGGACGGCTTCCCGGCCGGAGGACGAGCGCGAGTTCGTTCGTCGGCTCCAGTCGCACGGAGTGCCGACGACCGTCCGCGACACTCGCGGCCAGGAGATCGACGGCGCCTGCGGCCAGCTGGCCGCGGCCGGCTAGGAGCTAGCTAGCGCAGTCCGGCGGCCGCCAGCGCGGCGGTCGTCCCGCCGGTCAGCAGTAGGGCGGTGCCGACCGCGAGGGTGCGCAGCGCGACCGCGCCGAACAGCAGCCGGGGCGAGGCACCGAGGCGCAACAGTGCGTCGGTGACCTCGCTGCGGTCGGTGCGGACCTCGGCCAGCCGGGAGACCACCGCGGCGGCCGCACAGCCGAGCACCAGGCAGGCCTCGACGGCGGGCAGCACGTCGGCGCTGTCGGGCGTGCCGATCCAGTAGCGGATGGTGGTGAGCACCAGCGCGACGGTGAGGGTGAGGACGGCCAGCGGCGGCCCGAGCCGCCGGGCCTGGGCGGTGAGACCGCGTCCGGCCAGCAGCCGCAGCGGGGTGGGCCGACCGATCGCGAGCAGCCGTCCGGTCCAGGCGAGCAGCGGGCCGGTGAGCAGCGCGAGGCCGAGCGCGCTGGCTGTCCAGCCGCCGAGGGCGGCGGTGCTGGTGGTGCCGAGCCCAGCGGGCAGGTGGATCGGGCGTCCGTCGGCGGCGGCGTCGGGCCGCAGTGCGATGAGTTCGAGCGCGGCGCCGATCACCACCAGCCCGATCGGCAGGGCGATTCGCCAGACGCCGAAGCCGGTCCGGCCGCGGGTGCGGCCGCCGGGCAGGGTGTCGGCGGTGGGTACCGCGCAGGCGGCGGCGATGCCGGCGGTGAGCGGGACCAGGGCGAGCAGGGTGACCGGCGCGGCGGCCGGCAACGGCACGCCCATGCCGAGGTCGGGGGCGAGCGAGGGCCCCGCGATGTCGTTGCGCAGCACCAGGAAGAGCAGCAGGGTGAGCACGCTGCCGAGGGTGCAGGCGAGGACGACCTCGCCGGCGATCAGGGTGCGGATCCTGCGGGAGCCGGCGCCGGCGGCGGTGAGGCCGGCGATCCGCTCGGGCCGCCGGGCGGGCACCGAGCGGGCGGCGACGGCCGCGAACCAGGCGACGGCGGCGAGCGGGGGCAGGCACCAGAGCAGCCGGACCAGCCCGTCGGTGCCGCCGAGCGGGTCGCTCAGCGCCCGGCCGAGGGAGCGCAGCAGGAAGGCGGCGACGACGCCGGCGACCAGTGCGGTGAGCAGCCAGCGGCCGAGGTCGGGCACCCGGTAGCCCCGGGCCAGACGGAGGTAGAACACGTCGACTCTTTCAGCGGCTGGGCGTCGTCAGCGGCGGGTGGCCGTGACGGCGGACGCATTGGTCGTCCCCGGGGCGGCGGTGTCGCGCGGGACGGGGGCGGCGGGGGCGGTGAGCCGTCCGTCGACGAGGGCTACGGCGCGGTCCGCGAACCGGACGAGTTCGGGGTCGTGGGTGGCCAGGACGAGGGTGAGCTGGTGCGAGCGGGCCGCGCTGGTCAGTATCCGCAGGACCTGGTCGGCGGCCTCGCGGTGCAGCGGGGCGGTGGGGTCGTCGGCGAAGACGACGGGCGGCAGCGGGGCGAGGGCGCGGGCCACGGCGATCCGCTGGCGCTGGCTCTGGGCCAGCTGGTCGGGGCGCTGCCGGCCGATCTCGCCGACGTCGAGGCGCTCCAGCCACTCGTCGGCGGCGGTGCAGGCGGCCTTGTTGCCGGCCCCGGCGAGCAGCAGCGGCAGGGCGACGTTCTCGCGGGCGGTCAGTTCGGGGACCAGGTGCGGTTCGGAGCCGACGAAGCCGAAACGGTCGCGGCGCAGCCGTTCGCGGCCGGCCCGGCCGAGGGTGTGCACGGGGGAGCTGTTGAACCAGACCTCGCCCTCGTCGACCGTGAGCTGGGCGGAGAGGCAGCCGAGCAGGGTGCTCTTTCCGGAGCCGCGCGGGCCGGTGACGGCGAGTACCTCGCCCTCGCGGACGCCGATCGAGATGCCGCGCAGGGCGGGCGTGCCGTAAAGGGACTTGACGATCCCTCGAGCCCACAGCACGTCGTTGTCAGGCGGTGCCGCTGACATGAGGTTCCATCCTGGGTGCCGCAGGGATATGACAGTCGTCAGATTAGAACGACCGGGACCGGTCGCGGTTGCGGCGCACTGGTCCATCACGGGCAAATCACCCGCATTCAGGCATGTTTGGTCGTACGACTGTGATGTTGCCGGGCCGCCGGGCAGGGACGCCGAAGGGCGGCCCCGCGGGGAGCGGGGCCGCCCTTCGGCGGAGGGTGGGGAAGGGGGCTCAGGGGATCAGAGCTTCGCCCACGCGTCGGTGAGGCTGGTCCGCAGGATCTGCTCGATCTCGTCGAAGGTCGACTGGTCGGAGATCAGCGGCGGGGCCAGCTGGACGACCGGGTCGCCACGGTCGTCGGCGCGGCAGTACAGGCCGTTGTCGAAGAGGGCCTTCGAGAGGAAGCCGTAGAGCACGCGCTCGGTCTCCTCGTCGTTGAAGGTCTCCTTGGTGACCTTGTCCTTCACGAGCTCGATGCCGTAGAAGTAGCCGTTGCCGCGGACGTCGCCGACGATCGGCAGGTCGCGCAGCTTGCTGAGGGTGCCCAGGAAGCGCGACTCGTTGTCGAGCACGTGCTGGTTCAGGCCCTCGCGCTCGAAGATGTCGAGGTTGGCGAGCGCCACGGCGGAGGAGACCGGGTGGCCGGCGAAGGTGTAGCCGTGCAGGAAGGTGTTGTCACCCTTGTAGAACGGCTCGGCGATGCGGTCCGAGATGATCGTGGCGCCGATCGGGGAGTAGCCCGAGGTCATGCCCTTGGCGCAGGTGATCATGTCCGGCACGTAGCCGAACTTGTCGGCGCCGAACATGGTGCCGAGGCGGCCGAACGCGCAGATGACCTCGTCCGAGACCAGCAGCACGTCGTGGCGGTCGCAGATCTCGCGCAGGCGCTGGAAGTACCCGGGCGGCGGCGGGAAGCAGCCGCCGGCGTTCTGCACCGGCTCGACGAAAACGGCGGCGACGGTCTCGGGGCCCTCGAAGAGGATGGCCTCCTCGACCTGGTCGGCGCACCAGCGGCCGTACGCCTCGGGGTCGACGGTGCCGTCGGGGCCCTCGAGGTAGTGCGGGGCGCGGTAGATGTTGGTGTTCGGGGCCTTGTGGGTGCCCGGCACCAGCGGCTCGAACGGGGCCTTGAGGCCCGGCAGGCCGGTGATGGACAGCGCGCCCTGCGGGGTGCCGTGGTAGGCGATGGCGCGGGAGATGACCTTGTACTTGGTCGGCTTGCCGATCAGCTTGAAGTACTGCTTGGCGAGCTTCCAGGCGGTCTCGACGGCCTCGCCGCCGCCGGTGGAGAAGAAGACCTTGTTCAGGTCGCCCGGGGCGTAGTTGGCCAGGCGCTCGGCCAGCTCGACGGCCTTGGGGTGCGCGTAGCTCCAGATCGGGAAGAACGCGAGTTCCTTGGCCTGCTTGGCGGCGACCTCGGCGAGCTCGGTGCGGCCGTGACCGGCCTGCACGACGAACAGGCCGGCCAGGCCGTCGATGTACTTCCGGCCCTTGTCGTCCCAGATGTACGTGCCCTCGCCCTTGACGATGGTCGGCACGGGGGAGTTCTCGTACGACGACATGCGGGTGAAGTGCATCCACAGGTGGTCGTAGGCGGTCTTGGAAAGGTCCTTCTGCGCCGGGTCGGCTGTCATCGGGTGCCCCAGGTGTAGGTCTGTTTCCGGAGCTTCAGGTAAACGAAGCTCTCGGTGCTCCGCACGCCGGGAAGCGCGCGGATGCGCTTGTTGATCAGTTCGAGCAGGTGCTCGTCGTCCTCGCAGACCAGTTCGGCCAGGAGGTCGAACGAGCCTGCGGTGCAGACGACGTAGTCGACCTCGTCGAGGGCGGCCAGCGCGTCGGCGACGGGCTCGATGTCGCCCTCGACCCGGATGCCGACCATCGCCTGGCGGGTGAAGCCGACGGTGAGCGGGTCCGTGACGGCGACGATCTGCATCACGCCCTGGTCGAGCAGCTTCTGGACGCGCTGTCGTACGGCCGCCTCGGACAGGCCGACGGCCTTGCCGATGGCGGCGTACGGGCGGCGCCCGTCCTCCTGGAGCTGCTCGATGATCGCCTTGGAGGCGGCGTCGAGGGGAACGCTCGCGTTCCGGTCGCGGTTGGCCACGCGGCCACTGTGCCTGATCGTTCCCCTGTTCGCAAGCGAGGAAACTGCTGATTTCGTCGTGATCTTGGAGATCGCATGCGGATTTCATCGTGTACGCGAGTCATGCCTGTCGATCCCGGCGGTCTTGCGGCTACCCTGGCACGGTACGCGCGCACCCCCGCAGGGCGGCGCGCATTCCGCCACCAGTGGACCGCGCCGCTTAGGGCTCGGCCACTCGGCACCCTTCGTAGGCCGGATCCGCCGACGTACCATGGCGCCGGAATCTGCAATGCCGCAGGCCCAGACCGAGGAGAGACCCGTGAGCGACCTTCGCGCGCTGCGCAACTACATCAACGGTGAGTTCGTCGACGCGGCTGACGGCCGCACGCTCGACATCGTGGACCCGACCACCGGCGAGGTGTACGCGACGTCGCCGCTGTCCGGTGCCGCTGACGTGGACGCGGCCATGGCCTCGGCTGCCGCCGCGTTCCCGATCTGGCGCGACGCCACCCCCAGCACCCGGCAGAAGCTGCTGCTGAAGATCGCCGACGCGGTCGAGGCCCGGGCCGACGAGATCGTTGACGCCGAGGTGCGCAACACCGGCAAGCCCCGCGCGCTGACCCTCTCCGAGGAGATCGGCCCGATGGTGGACCAGATCCGCTTCTTCGCCGGCGCCGCCCGCCTGCTGGAGGGCAAGGCCGCCGGTGAGTACATGGACGGGATGACCTCGATCATCCGCCGCGAGCCGGTCGGCGTCTGTGCCCAGGTCGCGCCGTGGAACTACCCGATGATGATGGCGGTGTGGAAGTTCGCCCCGGCCATCGCCGCGGGCAACACGGTCGTGCTGAAGCCCTCGGACACCACCCCTGCCTCCACCGTGCTGCTGGCCGAGATCATCGGCGGCGTCCTCAAGGACCTGGAGCTGCCGGCCGGCATCTTCAACGTCATCTGCGGTGACCGCGAGAGCGGCAAGCTGATGGTCGAGCACAAGACCCCGGCGATGGCCTCCATCACCGGCTCGGTCCGGGCCGGCATCCAGGTCGCCGAGTCCGCCTCCAAGGACGTCAAGCGCGTCCACCTGGAGCTGGGCGGCAAGGCCCCGGTCGTGGTCTTCGAGGACGCCGACATCGCCGAGGCCGTCGAGGGCATCTCGGTGGCGGGCTACTTCAACGCCGGCCAGGACTGCACCGCCGCCACCCGCGTGCTGGTGCACGAGTCGATCCACGACGCCTTCGTCGAGGCGCTGGCCAAGGCCGCGGCCGAGACCAAGACCGGCGGTGTGGACGACGAGGACGTGCTGTACGGCCCGCTGAACAACGCCAACCAGCTGAAGCAGGTCGCCGGCTTCATCGAGCGTCTGCCCGCACACGCCAAGGTCGAGGCCGGTGGCCACCAGGTCGGCGACAAGGGCTACTTCTACGCCGCGACCGTCGTGTCCGGTCTGCAGCAGGACGACGAGATCATCCAGAACGAGGTCTTCGGCCCGGTCATCACCGTGCAGAAGTTCACCGACGAGGACCAGGCCGTCGAGTACGCCAACGGCGTCGAGTACGCGCTGGCCTCCTCGGTGTGGACCAAGGACCACGCCCGCGCCATGCGGATGTCGCGCCGCCTGGACTTCGGCTGCGTCTGGATCAACACCCACATCCCGCTTGTCGCCGAGATGCCGCACGGCGGCTTCAAGAAGTCCGGCTACGGCAAGGACCTGTCGGCGTACGGCTTCGAGGACTACACCCGGGTCAAGCACGTCATGACTGCGATCTGATGATCGTCTGAATCGACAAGGGGCCCGGGTCTTTTCGATCCGGGCCCTGTCGCTTTGCATCCTGTCGGCGGGTCGCGTGACGGGCTGACAGGATGGAACTGCACTTCGTCGGCGGGCGGCCCTAGCCTTACCGGCATGAGCATCCCCACCGCTGACTCAGCCGCCGGCCAGGCCGTCAAGGCCGCCGACCGCGCGCACGTCTTCCACTCGTGGTCCGCCCAGGCGCTGATCGACCCCCTCGCGGTGGCCGGCGCCGAGGGCTCGTACTTCTGGGACTACGACGGCAACCGCTACCTCGACTTCTCCTCGCAGCTGGTCAACACCAACATCGGCCACCAGCACCCGAAGGTGGTCGCCGCGGTTCAGGAGCAGGCGGCGAAGCTCTGCACCATCGCTCCCGGCTTCGCGGTCGAGTCGCGCAGCGAGGCCGCCCGGCTGATCGCCGAACGCACCCCGGGCGACCTGGACAAGATCTTCTTCACCAACGGCGGCGCCGAGGCCGTCGAGAACGCCATCCGGCTGGCCCGCCTGCACACCGGTCGGCAGAAGGTGCTGTCCACCTACCGCTCGTACCACGGCGCCACCGCCAACGCGATCGCCCTCACCGGCGACCCGCGGCGCTGGGCCAACGAGACCGGCGTCTCCGGTGTGGTGCACTTCTGGGGCCCGTACCCCTACCGTTCCAACTTCCACGCCGAGAACGAGGCGCAGGAGTGCGAGCGCGCGCTGGAGCACCTGGAGCAGGTGATCGCGTTCGAGGGGCCGGGCACGGTCGCGGCGGTCATCCTGGAGACCGTGGTCGGCACCGCCGGCATCCTGATCCCGCCGCCGGGGTACCTGGCCGGGGTGCGGGAGATCTGCGACCGCTACGGGATCGTGTTCATCCTGGACGAGGTGATGGCCGGCTTCGGGCGCACCGGCGAGTGGTTCGCCGCCGACCACTGGGGCGTCGTCCCGGACCTCATGACCTTCGCCAAGGGCGTCAACTCCGGCTACGTGCCGCTGGGCGGCGTGGCGATCAACGCCGAGATCGCCGCCACCTTCGCCGAGCGGCCCTTCCCCGGCGGGCTCACCTACTCCGGGCACCCGCTGGCCTGCGCCTCGGCGGTGGCCACCATCAACGCCATGGCGGAGGAGGGCATCGTCGAGAACGCCAAGCACATCGGCGAGACGGTGCTCGGCCCCGGGCTGCGCGAGCTGGCCGAGCGGCACCCCTCGATCGGCGAGGTGCGCGGCCTGGGCGTGTTCTGGGCGCTCGACCTGGTGCGGAACCGGGAGACCCGCGAGCCGCTCGTCCCGTACAACGCCGCGGGCGCGGACAGCGCGCCGATGGCCGAGCTGGCCGCTGCCTGCAAGCAGCGCGGGCTCTGGCCGTTCGTCAACATGAACCGCTTCCACGTCGTTCCGCCGTGCACCGTCACCGAGGAGGAGGCCAAGACCGGCCTCGCGGTGCTGGACGAGGTGCTGTCGCTCACCGACGCGCACACTCTCTGACGTACCTACCAGGACGGCCCCGGGCACCCGTGTGTCCGGGGCCGTCCCACGCTCCGGAAGGCCCACATGTCCAGCAGCTCCCCCCTGCCCCGCCGTTCCGCCCCGAGCCGCCCGCAGGGCCCCGCACGCGGACGCCGACGTTCCGTGCTCGGCGGGCCGCGGTGCTCGGCGCCGGGACGCTGACCGGCTGTGGCATCCCGTCGGCGTAGGTCGCCGAGGACCGCCGTTCGGCGCCGGAGCGCCCGGGATCACCGGCATCGCGTACAACCGCAAGGCGCTCGGCCGGGAGCTGAAGTCCACCGTGGACCCGTGGGCACCCGATCTCTGGGGCCGGGTCACCCTGTTCGCCGGACTGGACGAGGCGCGCGGGCCGCACAAGCTCCGGGGGCACATGACCGGAGTGTGAGGGGGACCGGGGTGTGACCGCCGTCGATCAGCGGCGTACGGCGTCCAGGGCGAGCAGCGCCACGTGCAGGGACAAGCAGGACTCCACCTGGTCGAGGTCGACGCCGAGGATGCGCTCGACCTTGTGCAGCCGATCGTAGAAGGACGGCCGGGACAGGTGCGCGGCGTCGGCAGCCGCCGACTTGTTCCGGCCCTGCTCCAGGTAGATCCGCAGCATCTGCACCAGCTGGCCGTTGTGCTCGGCGTCGTGGGCCAGCAGCGGGCCCAACTCCCGTTCCACGTAGGTCTGCAGGCGGGCGTCGTCGCGCAGCAGGTGGAGCAGGCCGCGCAGCCGGACGTCGGGCAGCCGGTAGTAGGAGGCGGTCCGGCCGCCGCCGGGCGCATCGTGCAGGGCGGCGTCCGCGACCTGGGCGGCCTCCAGCAGGGTGCGCCGGGCGTCGCGGACCGAGCCGACCGAGGAGCCGACCGCGACCACCGGGCCCGGGGCGTCGGCGCCCTCCCGACCGGCCTCGGCGGACATCCGGCGCAGGGTGGCCGAGAAGGAGTCCAGCGCGGCGTGCTCGTCCTGCTGGGCGCCGAGCGCGATCAGCAGGCCCACGCCCTCGTCGTCCAGCGCGCCGACCAGGGCCGAGAGCCGGCAGGCCCGGACCGCGCCGGCGGCCAGCTCGGTGAAGTCGCGCAGTCGGGCCTGCGCCTCCAGCGCGGCCGGGATCGGCCCGCGGCGCTGGCGCAGCACCACGCCGACCAGCCGGCGGCCCTCCAGCGGGACGCCGAGCGCCTGGGCACGCAGGGCCACCTCGGAGACGGTCAGCGCGTGGGTGAGGATGCCGGAGAGCAGGGTGCGGTGGGTCTGCCGCTCCAGGCTCTCCCGGTCGCGCACCACCAGCCGGTTGAGCGCCAGCGCGGAGGCGCCGCGCTCCAGCAGCATGGCGTGCGGGTGGGTCTCGCCCTCGGGCAGCGGTCCCGGTTCCTGGATCAGGACCAGCCGGCCCCAGTCCTGGCCGCGGGCGCCGACGGTGGTGACCAGCCAGCCACTGCGCGGGTCGTGGCCGGTGCGGCCGGGCGGACGGACCCCGCGCGAGCGGCGCTCCCAGTCCTCCAGCAGCTCGACCTCCGGGCGTCCGGCGGAATCGTGGGCGAGCACCTGGTGGGCCAGGTTCTCCAGGACCACCGGCGCGCCCGCCATCCGGGCCACCTGACGGATCACCTCCGGCGCCTCGGCGCCCTCCACCACCAGCTCGTTGAACACCTGGTGGACCGACTCGGAGACCCGCAGCTGCTCCAGCTGGGCGTTGACCACCAGGGCGTGCACGGCCTCGGTGACGGCGACGAAGCGCACCTCGCGGCGGAGCGTGATCAGCGGCAGCCCGCGCTGCTCGGCGGCGTTCACCAGGGCGCGCGGCAGCGAGTCGAAGTAGCGCCGACCGAACTCGACCACCAGGCCGGCCACCCCGACCTCGTCCAGGTCGCGGACGTAGCGGGCCAGGCCCTCGCGGTCCTCGGGCAGTGCGATGCCGGTGGTCAGCACCAGCTCGCCGCCCTGCAGCATCCCGGCGACATCGGGCAGCTCGCTGACGTGGACCCAGCGGACCGGCCGCTCCAGGCGGTCGGCGCCGGCCACCACCTGGGGCAGGCCACGCCGCATCACCTCCAGGTCGAGTACTCGGGCGACGGTGGGGAGCATCGTGGCCTCCAGGGCCGGGGGAGGGCCGTAGTGGGGATCGGAGTGGGATTCGGAGTGGGCAGAGTGTCAGGTGAATCATCCATCGTGGCGACGACCTGTTGCCCTGCGAAGGGCCTTGCACCCTGTAAGGCCCTTTGTGTCGAGACTGTCGACGTGACCCTTGTCACGTCAATCCCGAACCGGGCAAGGTCAGCGGGACCGCAGACCCCCACGGCGGAAGCACGGACCGCGGCGTGCGGTCGAACCGCCGGCACTTGGAGGAACCAGATGGACCTGACCGACTTCGGCGCGGGCGCGCAGTACATCGCGGGCCGTCAGACGCGGGGCGGCGGCGAACCCTTCCAGGTCGTCAACCCCGCTGACGGCAGCGTGGTCGAACAGGTCGCACTGGCCACCGCCGCCGACGTGGACACCGCCGTCGCCGCCGCGAAGGCAGCCCTGCCCGGCTGGTCCTCCGCCACCCCGGGCGCCCGGGCCGAGGCGCTCACCCGGCTGGCCGCCGTACTGGCCGACGCGGCGGAGGACCTCGCCCGGGTGGAGACCGCGCAGACCGGCAAGCCGGTCAAGCTGGCCACCGAGTTCGACGTCCCCGGCACCATCGACAACACCGCCTTCTTCGCCGGCGCCGCCCGCAACCTGGAGGGCAAGGCGGCTGGCGAGTACTCCGGCGACCACACCTCCTACGTGCGGCGCGAGGCGATTGGCGTGGTCGGCTCGATCTCGCCGTGGAACTACCCGCTCCAGATGGCCGCCTGGAAGATCCTCCCGGCCGTCGCGGCGGGCAACACCATCGTCCTCAAGCCGGCCGAGCTGACCCCGCTGACCTCGCTGATGTTCGCCCGGGCCTGCACCGAGGCGGGCATCCCGGACGGCGTGGTCAACGTGGTCACCGGCGCCGGGCGCACGGCCGGCGAGCACCTGGTCGCCCACCCCGACGTCGCGATGGTCTCCTTCACCGGCTCCACCGTGGTCGGCAGGCGGGTCGCCGAACTCGCCACCGCGAGCGTCAAGCGCACCCACCTCGAACTCGGCGGCAAGGCCCCGTTCGTGGTCTTCGACGACGCCGACCTGGACGCCGCGGTGCACGGCGCCGTCGCCGCCTCGCTGATCAACGGCGGCCAGGACTGCACCGCCGCCACCCGCGCCTACGTCCAGCGCCCGCTGTACGACGCCTTCACGGCCGGGGTGGCCGAACTGTACGCCGCGATCCGGATCGGCGACCCGCGCAACCCGCACACCGACCTCGGCCCGCTGGTCTCGTACGCCCACCGGGACCGGGTGGCCGGCTTCGTGGAGCGCGCCCGCTCCTACGCCACCGTGGTCACCGGCGGCCCCGCGCCGCAGAAGGGCCACGACGGCTCCGACCTCGGCCGGGGCGCCTACTACGCGCCGACCCTGATCACCGGCGCGGCCCAGGACAGCGAGGTGGTCCAGGGCGAGGTGTTCGGCCCGGTGCTGGTGGTGCTGCCCTTCGACGGCGACGGCGAGGGCCTGCGGCTGGCCAACGACACCCCGTACGGCCTGGCCGCCTCCGCCTGGACCGGCAATGTGCACCGCTCGCTGCGCGCCACCCGGGAGATCGCCGCCGGGTGCGTCTGGGTCAACGACCACATCCCGATCATCAGCGAGATGCCGCACGGCGGGTACAGGGCGTCCGGCTACGGCAAGGACATGTCCCAGTACTCGCTGGACGAGTACACCCAGGTCAAGCACGTCATGTTCGACACCACCGCGGTGGCCCGCAAGGACTGGCACCGCACCGTCTTCGGAGACAGATAACCCCCCCGGACCAGGGTGCTCCCCCCAACGCGCCCTCAATCCCCCCCAGGAGGCCCGTTCCATGGTGTTCAAGGCGTTCAACGAGCTCACCGACGGTCTGCCCGAACCGGTCCGCAGGGCCTGGGAACGCAGTCTGACCGGCGGTCGGGCCGCGGTCGGCCGCCGCACCCTGCTGCGCGCCGCCGCGCTGACCGCCGGCGCGGGCACCCTGGCCGCCTGCGGGATCCCGGCGGCGCCCCGGGCGACCGGCGACTCGACCGCCAACGCGGCCAAGGACCTCTCGGACAGCGAGAAGGAGGTCGACTTCTCCAACTGGCCGCTTTACGTGGACACCGACGAGAAGGACAAGCAGAAGCACGGCACCCTGGACGCCTTCACCGCGGCCACCGGCATCAAGGTCAAGTACAACGAGGACGTCAACGACAACGTCGAGTTCTTCGGCAAGGTCAAGCCGCAGCTCGCGTCCGGCCAGGACACCGGCCGCGACCTGATGGTGCTCACCGACTGGATGGCCGCCCGGTTGATCCGGCTCGGCTGGGCGCAGAAGCTCAACCCGGCGAACGTCACGACCGCGATCACCACCGTCGAGCCCCGCTTCCGCGCCCCCGACTGGGACCCGGGCAGGCTCTACTCCTACCCGTGGGCCGGCATCCAGACCGTCATCGCGTACAACCGGAAGGCGACCAGGGGGAAGGAGGTCGCCAGCGTCTCCCAGCTGCTGGACGACCCCGACCTCAAGGGCCGGGTCACCTTCCTGTCCGAGATGCGCGACAGCATCGGGATGGTCCTGCTGGACATGGGCAAGGACCCGGCGAAGTTCAGCGCGGACGACTACGACGGCGCGATCGCCCGGGTGCAGAAGGCCGTCGACAGCAAGCAGATCAGGCGCTTCACCGGCAACGACTACGGCCAGGAGCTCTCCTCCGGCGACATCGCCGCGTGCGTCGCCTGGGGCGGCGACCTGATCCAACTGCGTGCCGACAACCCGGACATCGAGTTCGTGATCCCGGAGAAGGGCTACCTCTCCTCGACCGACAACATGCTGGTCCCGGCCAAGGCGCGGCACAAGACGAACGCGGAAAAACTGATCGACTTCTACTATCAGCCGAAGATCGCGGCGCAGCTGGTCGCCGGCATCGGCTTCGTCTCCGCCGTCACCGGGATGAAGGAGGAGCTCGCCACCCTCGCCCCGGACAGCGCGGCCAACCCGCTGGTCGTACCCACCCCCGAGATGGCGGCCAAGGCACACGTGTTCCGCACGCTCGCCGAGGGCGAGGAGAGCGACTTCGAGCAGAAGTTCTCCAAGCTCATCGGCGCCTGACTCCCGCCCACGGCAGAGATCCCAGGAAGACACCCCATGACAGACCAGCTGCGCGACGCGGCCGGCGGCGACGTCCGCCTCTCCGGCATCGGCAAGACCTACGGCTCCTTCACCGCTGTCCACCCGCTCGACCTGACCGTCCCCCAGGGTTCCTTCTTCGCCCTGCTCGGCGCCTCCGGCTGCGGCAAGACCACCACCCTGCGCATGATCGCCGGCCTGGAGGAGCCCACCTCCGGCACCGTGCTGATCGGCGGACAGGACGTCACCGCCCTGCCCCCGTACAAGCGGCCGGTGAACACCGTCTTCCAGAGCTACGCGCTCTTCCCGCACCTGGACATCTTCGAGAACGTCGCCTTCGGCCTGCGCCGTCGCGGCAGGAAGGACGTCAAGAAGCAGGTCGACGAGATGCTGGAGCTGGTCGAGCTCGGCCAGTACGCCAGGCGCAAGCCGCACCAGCTCTCCGGCGGCCAGCAACAGCGCGTCGCGGTCGCCCGCGCGCTGATCAACCACCCCAAGGTGCTGCTGCTGGACGAGCCGCTCGGCGCCCTCGACCTCAAGCTGCGCCGCCAGATGCAGCTGGAGCTCAAGCGGATCCAGACCGAGGTCGGCATCACCTTCGTGCACGTCACCCACGACCAGGAGGAGGCCATGACCATGGCCGACACCATCGCGGTGATGAACGGCGGCCGGGTCGAGCAGCTGGGCGCGCCCGCCGAGCTGTACGAGAACCCCGCCACCACCTTCGTGGCCAACTTCCTCGGCCAGTCCAACCTGCTGCCCGCCGAGGTCACCGGCGGTGCGGGCGCGGACCTGCTGCTCACCGTGGCCGGCGCCCGCCTCGCGGTGCCGAAGGCCCGCTGCGCCACCGACGCCAAGCGCGTCCACCTGGGCGTGCGCCCGGAGAAGATCACCATCACCCACGCCTCCGAGAAGGTCGCCGAGGGCCGCAACGAGCTGGCCGGCACCGTCGTGGACTCCAGCTTCATCGGCGTCTCCACCCAGTACGTGGTGCGCACCGAGGGCGGCCAGGAGGTCACCGTCTTCGAGCAGAACATGGAGCGCGACGCCCGGATCGTCCCCGGCGCCAACGTGCTGCTGCACTGGAACCCGGCGCACTCCTTCGCCCTGGACGCTTCGCAGGCGATCGACGCGGGCACCGCGGAGGAGGCCGCATGACCGCCACCACCCCGGCCGCGCCGCCGCAGGCCGTACCCCCGGATCGCGGCCCGCTGCCGTCGAAGGAACCGAAGCCCAGGCGCAAGCTCACCCCGTACTGGTTGCTGCTGCCCGGCATCGCCTGGCTGGTCGTCTTCTTCGCCGTGCCGATGGTCTACCAGGCGTCCACCTCGCTGCAGACCGGCTCGCTCGAAGAGGGATTCAAGGTCACCTGGCACGTCTCGACCTACTGGGACGCCCTGGTCGAGTACAAGTGGCACTTCGTCCGCTCGTTCTCCTACGCGGCGATCGCCACCGTGCTCTGCCTGACCATCGGCTACCCGCTCGCCTACACCATCGCCTTCAAGGCGAACCGGCGCTGGCGCAACGTCATCCTGATCCTGGTCATCGCGCCGTTCTTCACCAGCTTCCTGATCCGAACGCTGGCCTGGAAGACCATCCTGTCCGACGGCGGCCCGGTGGTCGGAGCGCTCAACACCCTGCACGTCCTGGACGTCACCAACGCGCTCGGCCTCACCTCCGGAGACCGGGTGCTGGCCACCCCGCTCGCCGTGGTCTGCGGCCTGACCTACAACTTCCTGCCGTTCATGATCCTGCCGCTGTACACCTCGCTGGAGCGGATCGACCCCCGGCTGCACGAGGCCGCCGGCGACCTGTACGCCCGGCCGTTCACCACCTTCCGCATGGTCACCTTCCCGATCTCGCTGCCCGGCGTGGTCGCGGGCACCCTGCTCACCTTCATCCCGGCCTCCGGCGACTACATCAACGCCCAGCTGCTGGGCTCGCCGAGCGAGCAGATGGTCGGCAACGGCATCCAGAAGCAGTTCCTGAACGTGCTCGACTACCCCACGGCGGCCGCGCTGAGCTTCATCCTGATGGCCCTGATCCTGGGCATGGTGACGGTCTACATGCGCAAGGCCGGGACGGAGGAACTGGTCTGATGTCCCGGATTTCCAAGTGGATCCGCGCCCACCTGGTGGTGCTGGCCAGCCTGCTGGCCCTCGCCTACCTGGTGCTGCCCAACCTGGTCGTGCTGGCCTTCTCGTTCAACAAGCCGGTCGGCAAGTTCAACTACGAGTGGAACGAGTTCTCCACCGACGCCTGGACCAACCCCTGCGGCGTGGCCGACATGTGCCGGTCGCTCTCGCTCAGCCTGCAGATCGCGGTGCTCGCCACCATCGGCGCCACCGTGCTCGGCACCATGGTCGCCTTCGCGCTGGCCCGCTACCGCTTCCGCGGCCGCTCGGCCGCCACCGCGATGATCTTCCTGCCGATGGCCATGCCCGAGGTGGTCATGGCCGCCTCGCTGGGGACGCTGTTCCTCAACATGCGCATCCCGTTCGGCGTCACCACCATCCTCATCGCGCACATCATGTTCTGCCTCAGTTTCGTGGTGACGGCGGTCAAGGCGCGGGTGATGAGCATGGACCCGAGGCTCGAACAGGCCGCCCAGGACCTCTACGCGACCCCCACCCAGACCTTCCTGAGGGTCACCCTGCCGCTGGCCGCCCCCGGCATCGCCGCCGGTGCGCTGCTCAGCTTCGCGCTCTCCTTCGACGACTTCATCATCACCCAGTTCAACTCGGGCCCGACCACGGTCACCTTCCCGATGTTCGTCTGGGGCGCCTCGCAGCGCGGCATCCCGGTGCAGGTGAACGTCATCGGCACCGCGATGTTCGTCGCCGCGGTCGCGCTGACCGTCGCCGGACAGTGGCTCGGCAACCGTCGGAAGGCCACCGCCTGACGGAACGCCTGACGGCGCCTGGTGGAAGGCCCGGCGTACCGCCGGCACGCGACCTGACGTACGGCCGGTCATCGGTGGCGCACAACTGTCATCTATCCGTAGAAAGTGGCTGATAATGCATGGACTCCGCCCGCGCACTCAGTGACGCCAGGCCCAGCCCCTTCTGGCTGGAGGACCCCGGCCGGCCGGAGACGCTGCCCGCCCTGGTCGGCGACACCACCTGCGACCTGCTGGTCGTCGGCGGCGGCTACTCCGGCCTGTGGACCGCCCTCATCGCCAAGGAACGCGACCCCTCACTGGACGTCGTGCTGGTCGAGGGCAACGAGGTCGGGTGGGCCGCGTCCGGGCGCAACGGCGGATTCTGCGCGGCCAGCCTCACCCACGGCTTCGGGAACGGCCTGCAGCGCTGGCCCGCCGAACTCGCCCAGCTGGAACGCCTCGGTGCCGCCAACCTCGACGGCATCGAGGCCGCCGTCAAGCGCTACGGCATCGACGCCGAGTGGGAGCGCACCGGCGAGATCGACGTCGCCACCCAGCCCCACCAGGTCGAGGAACTGCACGAGATCGCCGAGGCCGTCGCCCGGTACGGCTTCGACATCACCGTCCTGGACGCCGACCAGCTGCGCGCCGAGGTGAACTCGCCGACCTTCCTCGGCGGCCTCTGGGACAAGGAGGGCGTGGCGATGGTCCACCCCGCCAAGCTCGCCTGGGGCCTCAAGGACGCCTGCCTGAGCCAGGGCGTCCGCGTCTACGAGCACACCCGGGCCGCCGACCTGCGGGAGTACGGCAGCGGCATGGCCGCCCGTACCCCGTACGGCCGGGTGTTCACCCGCCGGGTCGCGCTCGGCACCAACGTGTTCCCGTCCCTGCTCAAGCGCGTCCGTCCGTACGTCGTGCCGGTGTACGACTACGCGCTGATGACCGAACCGCTCAGCGAGGAGCAGCTCGCCGCGATCGGCTGGCACGGCCGGCAGGGGCTCGGCGACAGCGCCAACAAGTTCCACTACTTCCGGCTCTCCGCCGACGACCGGATCCTCTGGGGCGGCTACGACGCGGTCTACCACTACGGCGGCCACGTCCGGCACGAGTACGACCAGCGGCCGGAGACCTTCCGCACTCTGGCCGACCACTTCTTCCGCTGCTTCCCGCAGCTGGAGGGGCTGCGCTTCACCCACGCCTGGGGCGGGGCCATCGACACCTGCAGCCGATTCTCGGCGTTCTTCGACACCGCGTACCGGGGCAAGGTCGCCTACGCGGCCGGGTACACCGGGCTCGGCGTCGGCGCGACCCGCTTCGGCGCCGAGGTGATGCTCGACCTGCTCGCGGGCGAGCGCACCGAGCGCACCTCGCTGGAGATGGTGCGCTCCAAGCCGCTGCCGTTCCCGCCCGAACCGGTGCGCTGGGCCGGGATCGAGATCACCACCCGCTCGCTGGAGCGGGCCGACCGCAACGGGGGCCACCGCAACCTCTGGCTGCGCACGCTCGACCGGCTGGGGCTCGGTTTCGATTCCTGACCGGCTTGTCAAGCTGCGCCCGCTCCGGGCGTCCCGTGATCCGCGTGACGCGACCCGTGTCAGGTCGGCCGCGGCCCTGGACGTCCTGGACAGCGGCTCCTGGGGTCCGGTCCTCATCGACTTCGGGGACGAGCACGTCAGCTTCCTGGTGCCGGTCGGCACCGCCGCCCGCTGGGTCGGCACCAGCGTGCGCTGCGCGGGGGAGGGCACCTGGATCGTCGTCCCGCACCCCGAACGCAGCAGCCGGGGCGTGCGCTGGCTGCCCCGCCCGACGGCTCCGGGCGACTCAACGACCCGGTGCTGCTGGAGCTCGTCCTGCACGAGGCGGCGGCCGGGCTCACCGGCTGGTGCGCGCCCGCGCGTTCCCCGGCGTGGCGCGTGGGGCGGGCGGCCGCGTCAGACTGGAGGCGTGACCACCGCTCCGCACGCCGTCGACGTCTCGCTCCGGCCGGGCCCCGCCCAGCTGCGCCTGGCCGCCCTGGCCGCGCCCGCCTGCGCCCGGTACGGGCTGGCGCTGGCCGGCGGGCACGCGCTGCGCGCGCACGGGGTCGCGGCCTGCCCGCAGGACGGGCTCACCCTGGCGACCGGCGGCGCCGACCTGCCGGAGGTGGCCGCCGCGCTGGCCGAGGCGTACCGCGCGGCGGGCGGCGGGGTCGCCGAGCGGCCCGGCACGCCGCGCCTGGAGCAGCTGACCGTACGGCTGGCGCTGGGCGGGCGCACTCGGTGGAACTGCGGAAGGAACCGCTCGGCCACCGGCCGGTCCGGCTCGACCTGGGCGCCCCGGCGCCGGACGAGCCGCCGGTGGTGCTACCGGTGGTCGCGCTGGAGGACGCGGCGGCGCTCACCACCGCGCTGCTGGTCGACCGGGGCGTGCCGCGTGACCTGATCGACGTGCATGCCCTCACCCGCTGCTACCGGGAGGGCGAACTTCTCGCGCTGGCTGGTGAGTTGGACCCGGAATTCCAGCCCGCCGCGCTCGCCGACCGGCTGGAGACGCTGGCCGAGGCGGCGGACGGCCGGTTCCGCGCCCGGGGCGTCGAGGCCGGGGCGGTGGACGGGCTGAAGCTCTGGGCGCTGGCCTGGGCACAGGACCTGCGGCTTGACCTGCTGGAGACCCAGGAGGCGGCGGACGGGCTGCACGACCCGTACCTGGAGGACGAGGAGTCCTGAGCCCCGGGGCCGCCGTTTCACACGTTCGGAGCAGCAACCGGACGACCTGTAAGGCTGAATCCGGGATCCCCGTCAGCCTGTTCGTTGAGCCCTGCCGGGGCGGCCACCAGACTGGGAGACGAGCGCGGTAGCCCCGTGAATTCCCGTCGCCCAACCCTCTCGCGGGCGGCGCCAGACCGGACCGGTGGCAGGACGCCGCCCGGGACTTCGGAGGCAGACGGACCTTGAGCAAGCACATCATTCACTGGATCGGCGGCAAGCCCGTCGCCACCGCCGGCGCGGCGCCCCGCCGCGGTGACATCTTCGACCCGGCCACCGGCCAGGTCTCCGGCCACGTCGACTTCGCCGAGATCGCCGAGGTCGACCAGGCCGTGGCCGCGGCCGCCTCGGCCTTCGCCGAGTGGCGCACCGCCTCGGTGGCCAAGCGGACCACGGTGCTCTTCGCCTTCCGCGAGCTGCTGAACGCCCGCCGCGACGAACTGGCCTCGATCATCGTGTTTGAGCACGGCAAGGTGCACTCGGACGCGCTGGGCGAGATCGCCCGCGGCCTGGAGGTCGTCGAGTACGCCTGCGGCATCCCGCAGCTGCTCAAGGGCGGCTTCACCGAGCAGGCCTCCACCGGCATCGACGTCTACTCGATCCGCCAGCCGCTCGGCCCGGTCGCGATCATCTCGCCGTTCAACTTCCCGGCCATGGTGCCGATGTGGTTCTTCCCGATCGCCATCGCGGCGGGCAACACCGTCGTGGTGAAGCCCTCGGAGAAGGACCCGTCTGCCGCCAACTTCCTGGCCGAGCTGTGGAAGGAGGCCGGGCTGCCGGACGGCGTCTTCAACGTCGTGCACGGTGACAAGGTGGCCGTCGACCGCCTGCTGGAGCACCCGGACATCAAGTCCGTCAGCTTCGTCGGCTCCACCCCGATCGCCCGCTACGTCTATGAGACCGGCACTCGCTACGGCAAGCGCGTGCAGGCCCTGGGCGGCGCCAAGAACCACATGCTGGTGCTGCCCGACGCCGACCTCGACCTCGCCGCCGACGCCGCCGTCAACGCCGGCTTCGGCGCGGCCGGCGAGCGCTGCATGGCCGTCTCCGTGCTCGTCGCCGTCGACCCGATCGGCGACGAGCTGGTCGACAAGATCAAGCAGCGGATGGCCGCCCTGAAGGTCGGCCCCGGCTGCAACGGCGACTCCGAGATGGGCCCGCTGGTCACCGGCCAGCACCGCGACAAGGTCACCTCCTACGTCGAGTCCGGCCTCGCCGACGGCGCCGAGCTCGCCGTGGACGGACGCAAGCACCCGATCACCACCGAGGACAAGAACGGCGCCCCGACCGCCGACGGCTTCTGGCTCGGCCCCACGCTGTTCGACCACGTGAAGCCCGGCATGTCCGTCTACAACGACGAGATCTTCGGCCCGGTCCTCTCCGTCGTGCGCGTCGCCTCCTACGAAGAGGGCGTGGCGCTCATCAACGCCAACCCGTACGGCAACGGCACGGCCCTGTTCACCAACGACGGTGGCGCGGCGCGGCGCTTCCAGTTCGAGGTGGAGGTCGGCATGGTCGGCATCAACGTGCCGATCCCGGTGCCGGTCGCCTACTACTCCTTCGGCGGCTGGAAGGCCTCGCTGTTCGGCGACTCCCACGCGTACGGTCCGGACGGCGTGCACTTCTTCACCCGCGGCAAGGCCGTGACCCAGCGCTGGCTGGACCCGTCGCACGGCGGCATCAACCTCGGCTTCCCCACCAACAGCTGAACTCCCCTTCTGAGCACGGCTCCTGAGCCCCAGCTCTGAGCCCCCGCTCCGCGGTCGCGCTGGCCGGACCCCTCCCCCCGGGGCCCGGCCAGCGCCTTTGCGCGCCGTTTGCGTCCGGCCACAGAAACGCGTACAGTCCTTCGAGCTGCCTGGCAGGGAGCACCGGACACGCATCCGCGCGGACGGTCCCGGGGTAGCCAATCCTCTGAAACACCACTTCCGGTTCGTGCCGGTCGTTTTCGCGTGCTTGCGTTGCGGCCTGGTGCTTATTGGGCGTGCACGTTTTATCGGATTGCGGCCGGATTCGCTTTTCGGAGCGGGGATCGGCTAGTGTTTGAAACGTCGGACGGGGCGTCAAGTCCTGGAAGACACCGGCGAGTTGGATGAACGAAGCCCCGGAAACGGAGCGGAAAACATCTGATAAGCTGGAAACACGAAAGAACGAAGCGCCCGGAGG